>NZ_JAELTU010000109.1 GCF_016429015.1 Rhizobium sp. ASV20 | reverse complement strand
GTATTTGCCCAACAGGAACGACATGGGCAGATCGTCGCCCATGCGGACCTCGATCTTGACGCCGGTTTCCTGCTCCGGCTTTTTCTGCATCGCCTTTTGCAGCAATGACACGCCGAGCGTCAGGACCGTGCTGACCAGCGTCTTGATGAGGAACGCGCCGATACCACCCTTTGCGATGGCGGTCGCGATCATTGTGATGATCGGATCGGCATGCGCCGGGTCCGCCATCAGCCAGAAGCCGATGACGTTCAGGACGAGAATGAAGAGCTTCATGATTTATCCGACCTTGAAGGCCCGAGCGGCGGTCAGCAGATCGACCGTGCCGAAGCCGGTCTCCGAAAGCACGAAAATGCGCTCGCCATCGACGACGCCGAGCGCATGCCTGAAGCGGGTCGGGACCTCTATGGCCGCGATATCGCCCATGGAGGCACGCGAGATATGCTCATGTTCCGGCAGGAAGCTGCCGACGAGATCGGCAAGGTCGTCAAAGCCAAGATCCTGCATAAGGCGATAGGCGCTGTCGGCGTCGGTATATTGGCCGGCGTGCTGCGCGAACAGGTCAACGCCGGTCATGGCGGTCACCAGCGGAGCAGCAAGGCCTGAGACGCAATCGCAGTCGCGCCAGCCGAAGGAGCGATGCTTGACGATGTCGATCGCCGCAGCCATGCGGGAGCGCCAGTCGGGACGGCGGGATAGAGCTTCGATCATTTCTTTTTGCCCCATGGAATATCCCAGGTGGCGACGGTGCTGGCATATTTGCCGATCTCGTCGCCGCCGCGCCGCTTCTGCCCCTCATAGGATGACTTCAGCGGATTCTTGATTTCCAGCATTGAAATGGCGTCGGACACGCAACGGATATCAATGCCGCCGTCTTCGCCGACAGCTGGCGTATCGATGGGCGAGCCGTCGATCTCGCCCATGAATTCCAGTTCCGGCATGGAAACGGGGCGCCGGCTCTTCGGATGCAGGGCAACCCGGTGAATTTCGACCTTGCCGAGCCTGACATCGTAGCCGCGCACCAGCTGCTGCGTGACATCAGGGATCTGGCTGAGGGTGACCGTGATGGTCTGAATGCTCAGATCGGAAACGCGCGGGATCGGATCGATATCGGTCACCAGCCCATTGCCGTAATAGTTTCTGGTCACCACCAGGCCGGTCACGCCGGAGACGACGGAAATCGAGATATCCTCGTCGCCGGTCCAAAGGCCCAGCTCAACCGGCGTTCCGTCAAACTTCTTGACGGAAAAATAGACGAGGCTGCGCGTCGACAAGCCTTCATCGCGCGCAGCCTGAAGGGCTGCGGTGAAATTCGGATCTAGATTTTTCATGATTACTTCTTCTGAATAACCTTGAAGCCCGCGCCTTCGGTATGCATCTTTGCCGCCGTGCCGGGGTTATGGCTGCCGGGGACGACGACACACCGGCACGCTGGCTTCACCAGCGTAACCTGCAGATTGGCAGCAATGCCGGCAGAGACATGCGGAAAGACGCCAAAGACCGGCGTTGTACCCTGTCCATCCGCAACAACGTTTTCCGACACCTCAAGGAAGGCATAGCGGGTCGGGTTGGCGCTGTAGGCAATCTGCATCTTGTCGCCGACCGTGAGCCGATAGCCTGGCGGCAGGTTCCGCAGGCTCAGGCCGTCGAGATCCGCCGCTACAGCCCCGATCGTCACGACCCGCGTTCCGATGATGCTGCCATCGGGATCGAACTGCGGATACTTCGACAGGGGATCGTAGATAAACATCGCCTCCTGCGCGCCGTGCAGCTTGCGGATCATGGCGGCGATCTGCTTCGCGGCGTCGTTCTCCATCTTGATCAGGCTGACCGTGCCGATCCACAGCGGTGTCGCAAGCTCTGCCTGCCAAACGCGGCCATCGCCGGTTCCCGAAAACTGGTCGTTGCGCTGCACATCCCAGATCACGCTTGAGATCCGGAGGATGTCGGCGAAGTAGGCCAGGGAATATGGATAGGAAACGGTCATCCGATTTTCCTCGGGGAGCGATTGATCTCCTGCAGGCGCAACGGCATCCGGTTGCGGCTAAAGTCTGTAACCGCAGCGGTGCTTGCTGCTTCCGCCTCGCGGCGCGATACGCTTTTCACGTAGGCCTTGAGGTTGCCTTCTTCGTCGACCGACACACCCACGCCGACATCGACAGCGGATGCAGACCGTTCCATACGTTGCTGGTGACGCTCTGTTGCATCGCCGATCGTCGAGCGGCGCGGCGGTGCGCCGACAATACCGCCATCCGCATAGCCGTAGCGCGGCATGCCGCTATAGGCAGGGCGACCCATGCGCATGCGGTCGACATTCTCGACACCGCCCCAACGCGCAATGTCATCCTGACTCCAGACGATTTCGCCGCGATGGACCGTGCCGGCTTCCTCAAACTTGCCACCGGGGCCGGTGTAGCCGCCACCTGCAAAGCCGGCGCCAGCGTAGGCGGCAAAGGGATCGAAGCCGGTAACAGGTGTCGCACCCGAGCCGATATCGAAGCCGCCGCTACTGCCGCCAAAGCCGAAGAGCTTGCCGACCCATCCGAACAGTCCGCCGCCACCGCCGCCGCCAGATCCAGAGGAAATGCTAGAGGAAAGCTGCTGACCGAACTGATTGAGGCCGCCGCCGAAGTTCGTCAGGCCATCGGCAGCAGAACCGGTCGCCGAGGAAAGGCCGCCGACGCTTCCGGTCGCTGATGTGACGGTGGAATCGAGCCTGCCAAGCGAGGTGTTGAACTTGTCGACATAAGACGAACCTGTCGTGCCAAAGATGTCGCTGGCTCCGGCACCCTGCGCCAAGGGGCGGCCGGTAAACCAGACACTGGCGGCATCCTGCGGGTTGCCGAACTTCGAAAGCGACTGCCCAAAGTATTTATTAAAGACAGCGTCCTGCGCGCTCTGGCTGGCGAGGAACTGCGACGGCGACAGGGAAGAGCCAAGCGCGCCCTTGGTCCATGACGGGATATTGGCGCCCATGACCTGATAGGCACCATAGGCCCGATCACCGGAAGACAGAACAGGACCAAGGGCCGAATAGTTGCCGCCGCTCTCGATGCCGCGAATGGCAGCACCATAAGCGTTCATGTTGCCGGGCAAGTTCTGGTTTGCGGCTGCAGGGATGCCGAGTACCGCGCTCAGCGTCGTGTCAGCTACAACCTTATTGTCATTTGCTGCTGGCTGAGACGAGCCGATGCCAAGCAAGCCGAGAAGGCCGCCGCCACCCGGTTTGCCGCTCCCAAGGATCGCATTGGTCAGATCCGTAAACAGCGAATCCGTGATCTTCGTCGCAACGTTGGTCAAGGCCTTCAGGATCGCATTGCCGAGGGACTGCCCGAGGCTATCGCCCTGCAGCAAGCCATCACGGAAATCGCTGAAGAAGCCCTTCACGCCATCGCGCAGCTCCTGAATTTTCATGTTATCGCGAATGGCGTTCGCTTCGGCAGAGTTCAGGTCGACAGGCAAGCCTGACGAACGGAGGCGCGAGGCAATCTGCTGGTCGCCATCCGAGCGGAAAAGCTGGTCGCGCTCAAAGGAAAGATCGTTGCGCAGGCTGGCTTTGGCGTAAAGTTCAGCCAGGCGGCCAAGCTCGCGCGCCTTCTGCTGGATCATCTCGATCTCTTTTTCGTCGACCTGCGTGCCGTTCTTCGCCGCTTCCATGCGCAGCTGTGAAATCAGCTCGTAGGCCGTCCGGAGCGCCGTCGCGTCGCCGATGGTCTTGCCGATCAGCGACACTTCCTGCTGCTGCGCCGCGACGGACTGATTGAGCGATAGCAGCCGTTCGCGCTGCGCATCGGCAAGCTGGCGCGCTTCCTGTGCGCGAGCGAGGCTTTCAGCCTGATTTGCCCTCTGCAGCTTTTCCGGCTCGGTGTCGTTCTCGCTGGCCTGCGCCTCGGCGGTCTTGCGGGCTGCAGCGATACGCTCGGCAGAGGTCCGCGCGTTGATGGTGGCAATCTGCGCCTCGTATGACGCACGCTGCCTGTCCATCTCGCGCTGGCGCTGAGCGGTGTCGAGATCGGCGATCTGCTTTGCCTGCGGCGACAGGAAATCAATCGGCAGACCTGCGGAGCGCTGCTGCTCTGCGATCGTCCGCTGCTGCGGCGACCGGCCAAGCTGATCCTGCTGGAAAAGAACCCTAGCGGAAAGCTCCGCACGTGCGCGTTCTTCGGCAAGCTTTCCATATTCGTTTGATGCGGACTTGATTAGGTCGATTTGACGGGCAAACACCCGTTGAAACTCCTGCTCGTCCGTAATTCCATTGCGATTGGCGATCGCACGCAACTGCGCCAAGGACTCGTATTGTGCTCGAGTCTGCTCGGCAGCAGCTCCACTCTTGCCGACGAGGGCAATCTGCAGCTGCTGATCATCGTTGGCCTTCCTCAGGGAACGCTCGAAGTCGTCTAAGGACTCCTTCTGCTGCGAGTAAGCCGCCATGTAAGCCTGCTGACCCGCGATGTTGATTCGCTGGCTCTTCGCCGGCGCACCTTCGCCAGGCACCACTTCAAGCCTGGCTTCGGCCATTGCAGCATCACGGCGCTGCTGTGGCGAACGAGCATTCAACGTCTGTGTCTGAGCTAGGAAGCTGCGCCGAGACTGCTTGATGGTCTGCTCTTGTTCAGCCAACCATTTCTCATAGTTATCCATCGACGCGCGCGAAGTCGGCCCCTGAGACAAGAGGCGACCACCAGGACCCTGATCTTCAAAAAGCGCCGCTCGGACACGCTGATATTCCTTGACTGCATCGGCCGCAGTCTTGAATTTATCGCTTTCCTCAAAGATTTTATCGGCGAACTGGCCTAATTTGGGGTCCAGAGTGACCTTTTGAGAGATGCTATCATAGAATGCATCAAAATCGGGCTTTCCTGCTTTCCAACCAGCCCGAAGCTTTTCAAGATCGCCCTGAAACTGTGGAACGATCGAGCGATAGCTCGCACCTCGTTGACCAGGCGAAGCGACCAAATCCCGTCCGACATCGCTTGCGGTAAAGAAGTTATTGGCCTCGGTATTCGCCGCGACCTGTAACGAAGCTTGGCTACGGCGGCCGATCGCGTCCACTAACGGCTTGCTCTCGCTGGTTTTCGCCTTGGCGGCCTGTTCAGCAATTCCACCGTAGGCGTTGGCGATGCGCTTTAGAGCCTCCTCATGACTCTTCAGCGCGTCATCAAGCGATTTCACCTGCGTCGTTGACTTGCTGAAGTATTGGATTGCCGCAGCTGTCAGTCCGGTGAGCGCTACGGATGCGATCGAGACAGGGCTAATGAGACCCGTTGCAGCCGACAGAAGCGCGCCTCCAGCCTCCTTTGCTGACAGGCCCTGCACCGCACCGGCAATCTGCGTGCCTTGCTGCAGGGCAATCATCTGCGGACTCATGCCACCGGCCGCCGTGACCGCAATATCCTGAAACTGAAATCCCAAGTCACGACCAATAAACCGCCGATTGGCATCTGACAGCTCATTTGCCGGTCTACCGCTACCTGGCAGGTTAGGGTTCATAGCGAAGCGCGAGTGCGCGCGTTCCTGCGCCTTTGCCAGCTCTTCGGCGCTGATCAACCCTTTTGAAGCAAGGGTATTATAGAGTTCCAGTTCATCATTGAGCTTTCGCTGAGCCGCCCAAAGCGGGTCCAACTCGCCGCGAAGATCGTTCGCTGCTCTGCCGTAGCGTTCCGCCTCCTGTTCAGCGAGTTGCATGGCTGCCGCATTGGCGCGAGCCTGCTGGTCAGCCAGGTCAAGCTGCTCGCTAAATACAGATGCCGACTGCCGCGCAGATCCGTTGAATTCTTGCGGATCGCGGACACTCAAGACGCGGTTGAACTGCCCCTGCACCCGGTCTGCAGCTTGTGCCTGACGGGCGGCACGAGCAAGCGCGGCATATTCCTCCGCCTGACGGCGTATGGCTGCAGAGCCGGCATCGAATTTGTTGATCAGCTGATCGAGCGCCGATTCATACCCGCCAGCAATCTGAACGCCGAGACGTTCGGCTTCCGCCAAATCGTTCAGCTCTGCGCTAAGACGCGCGGCCGCACCGGCAGCAGGGTCGAATTTCTGCTGCAGCTCAGCGATGCGTGTCGCGGCGGCTGCGGCCTGCTGCTGCTCGCGCAGGCTCGCATTGACCGTATCGATCGCGGCAGCAAGGCCAGTGAAGCCACGTGCAGCAAGATCGGTCGCATTCGCCGTAAGGCCGAAACGCTGCGATACGCCGGTGTAGATCCGCTGCAGCTGCTCGGCGGATACCGTGCCCGTATCGGACGCCTTGGCAAGCCGCAGCAGCTCAGAATTGAACTTCTGCGCAGCACCATAGCCGTCGACATACTGACGGCTCAAACGCTCCAGCGCGCTGACCGTCGACGAAACCTTGATGTTGACGGCATCATTGGAGGTTGAGACGCGCACCGCCGCTGCAGCCGCTTCGTTGCTCGACGCCACCATGCTCTTGTCAGCCGCGACCTTCTGTTGCGCGCCGCGAACATAGGCGGCGGCATCGAAATCAGCAGAAATGCGTAGACTGCGAAGCTCTACAGCCATGGGATGATCCAGATTTCAGGGGAGGGCGCTGCGGAAGCGCTCATGGGTCTTGCGACCGCTGCTTTTGACGTTCCGCCGCAATGGAGAGGTACTCGGCGTCTATCGCCGACATAAAGGTCACGAAGATCTCGTGATCATTGTCCGCGATATTGTTATCGCGAGCATATTGGCTGACCGCCGAATATGAGATCGGGCTTTCGCCACCAAAGGCACCATAGAAGCGATCGTAGCGAAGGCGATCCCAGGCACGAAAGTAGAGGTCGAACCATAGCTCGTATTCGACCTCATCCGCAGTGTCTTCTAGGGCCGTCTCGGTCCATGCCTCTTCGGGATAAGCTGCGGCAATCTCGGCGATCCAGGTATCTGTTTCGGCCGTCCCTTGGCGCAGCTCTCTGGCGCGAAACGCCTTAATCAGTTTCCCAACGCACCCTCGACGAACTCGATGTCGATCTCCGCAACACGGGCTGCGGCGCTTTCAATATCAGCCAAAACCGTGCGATAGCCTGGGTCCGTCAGCACCGTCAGGCCAATCTCTGGCGTGTAAGCGACATCAAGGCCTTTCCAGTCATGCAGGATATGCAGGTGGAAGAGCTTGCCAAGTTCGACCCTCAAGACTTCCTGCGGAATGGGTTTTCTGCGGTAGACCTTGTTCAGACGCTGATACATGAGATCGCGAGCGTTCGTGAAAGCCGTCTTGTTGAGCGAAGACACGTTGTAGGAAACGCCGGGCAGTGTATCGGATTCAATCCAATCGCCCTTTTCCTCGCGCACCTGGTCTCGCTTCAGCGATGCGAGTGAAACGACCTTGATGGAGCTTTCGAGTTCTGCTGTCTTGGTTGCCATGATGGAAATCCTTTGTCGGAAGGGGTGGCCCGGCACCCGACAATGCCGGGCCGTTCAGTGCACTGAAGATTGACCGCGTCGGGTGCGGATCTCGTATCGCCGTCCGTCAGGCGACGTTGCGCTCAAGCTTGATGCTGCCGCCGATGTTCGGGCCGTACTTGGCCTGAAACGGCATCGTCAGAAGGACGGCGCGATTATTGCCGGCAACCTGCGGATTGCCGTTTGTGCCCTTGATCTTTTCCAGCGTCAGCTTGTAGCGGCTGTTTGCTGCCGCCCCGATCGTGAGCGAAAGGGAAAGATCGTCGTGGGCGATGATCGCCTTGTAGAGGTCGACGCTTTCAAACAGTGCGGTGATACTGCCTGAGACATCGAGGCGGCCAAGGCCATGACCGTACGGCGCATATGAGCCGAGCACATCATTCTGATAGATGTTGTTGTTGATGGTAATGCTCGCCGATTGCAGTTTCGGAGAAGCGGCGACACCGCCGATCGTCAGAGAGCCGATATTGAGGGCGGCATTGAGTACCGGGGTGGTCGTCGCAGCCTCATAGGTGGCGCCAGCTATAATCGCAGCCGAAGGGTCAGCGACATTGAGGCCCATGACGCTCCAGTTTGCCGTCACCGACTGGCGTGTCTGAAAGCTGAGATCGAGCGAATTCATACGGACGCCGAGAAAGCGATCATATGCCTTGCTTGCGCCGAGATCGAAGGTCTTTTCAAAGGCAAATGTCTTGGCGGTGCGACCGTTGACCAGGACATCGTTATCCCAATCATTGCACAACAGCCCGGACAGCAGGTCGTCGAACGTGCCGTAACTCAACAGGGTATTGACCGCGCCGCCGACCGAGCGGCCGACATCGACAATATCCGTCACGTCGCGACCGCCCGTAATCTCGTCGGGAATGTCGGTCTGCTTGTTCAGCGCAAGCGTCTCGCTGACGTAGCGAAGCGTCTGCCACTCCGGCGTAGCGGGAATGATGCCCGGCGAGGTTTCAAGCACATAGGCAAGCCGGGTCTGTGAGCCGTCAGCAACGGTCATGATCTGTCTCCTGATGAAGGCCCTACAGGGCAGTTTTAAGGGTTGAACTGCGAAGTGATGTCGCGTCGGTCGCCCGAGATCGACACGGTCATTGCGTAGTAATTGCCGAAGGTACGGCCCGGCTCGCCTGCGCCAATCGAGATCGAGCGAAACCACATGGCGCCAAGCGGCTGCTCGCGGAACAATGATGCAAGGCGGCCGCCTATCTGGCGCGCCCGCTGACTGCCGGCCCCGTTCGGCGTCATGACGTGGAGATAGATCCCGAAGCCCTCAAGCCATTCGTTGGCACCAGGATCACCAAACGTGTCCTGCGAGCTGCCGTCGCTGACGAACTCGACATAGACAAACTCCGTCGGCACGTCCGGAAGCTCGTAATTCTCATTCTCGAAAACCAGATCCGTTTCCGCCCATGAGGCAGTCAGATGGTCGTGAAACTCGTCGAAGGCGGAAGGCATCAAAGCACCATGTTCATGACAACGGCGGGATAGGTGATGGGCTGGCCGGCTTCGCGATCCTTGCGGCGGCCATAGGCCTTTGCGCCGGCTCCGAGCCGCTGGCGGCCCTTCAGGATATATGGAATATCCGGGTGGACACCTCCCGAGATGGAAAGCCACTTCGTTTCGAAGGTGAACGCGGCCTGTGTGTTACGGCCCTCATTGCCGAAACGGCGTGCGAGAGCGCGCTTGGTGCCATCAAACACCTGGTAGCGCTTGCCCTTGGAATTACCCAAGCCGCCCTCGATCTTGCGGATATAGGGCTGGAAATTCGTAATGATCACTTCAGCGCGCGCCGGGATGCCATCGTAATCCGAGACAATGCGCTGCTGCGCAATGACGATGAACGAACTGCGGAACCGTCCGGATTTTGACGGCGAGCGGCTGCGCAGTTCGTCGAGTGCGAAGGTTATGACTGGTTCCCAAAGTGCAAACTCGTAGACAATCGGGCCGGGTGCCTGCACCTCGTATTCCGAGTGTGCCGGCCGACCGTTGACATAGAGGTCATAGACCGGGCTTGCGCCTGCCGAGATCGCATCGGCCAGCTGCTGGCGCGCGAAGGCGGCAAGGGCGCTGCTTATCTCTTTCGCCTCGAGTCCTGCCGTGGCTAGCCTTATCTCGCGATCGAAGGCGTCGAAACCGGCCATCAGCCGATGACCACAAGATTGATGCGAACAAGCGTCGTCTGCATGGCGATCGGCTTGACCAGCTCGACATTGCGTTCGCGGCCGTCGATCAGGAGCTTGTCGCCCTTCTTGAGCGGCAGGAGATCGGCCAAGAACGTCGGACTGAGGACGATATTCAAGCCGGTTTGATCGATATTGCCGACCAGCTGGTCAGCGCTGACGGCGCGCACGAAGGCGGGTACGTCGGTCACCTGATTTTTCGGCGCATCTTTGCCGACCGCGCCGATGTAGCGATAAACGCTGATGCGGGCGCCGTTGGCCTTCAGGCTGGCATCGAGCGAGGCAATGGATTCGGCCGGCGTCATGCTTCGACCCTGCGCAAACCAAACAAAAGATTGTCGGCCGCTGATTGGATAATAGTGCCCGCCTGCGCGGACACCGTGAATTCGCGGCGCCCGACACCATCGACCTCATCCACACGCAAAAACAGGTCGTCTTTGCCTAGTGTCTTCAAGTATTGCACTGAGAGAATGACGGCGCGCTTTACCTGAACTGGAATGTCGCCAGTACCGCCGCTATCGGCGGGTTCGCCGTTATAGCCCGCCTCATAGCGTATGCGGACAGGTTCGGGGAAATAACCGAGCGGCGGTTCGCGCCATGAAGGCTTGAGCCAAAGATAATCGCCGGTTTTTCCATACATCGTCTCGTCGACCGTTTGATCAACACCATTTGGATCGGTGTAGACTACGCTGTCGATGTCGATCACCGGGCCATAAGGAAGCCGCAGCGAACGCCCAAACCAGCAATCAAGTGCGATTTCCAGCGTCTGCGGGCCGATGCAACGGCCCAAATATCCATCCGGGCCGTCCCATTGACCGACGACTGCCAAGATCATGCTTTCCACATCAGCATCATCCGCAGACATACCAGGAATCTCGTTGGACAGCATAATAGGTTCAGGGGGAACGATGACCCGGACGGACATGTCAAACCTCAATCGACAAGGATATGGAAAGCGCCTGTCTTATTCGCGCCGCCCTGAGCGATCACGATTTTCAACCGATCAACCAAGCCGATGCGATCGAGAATAGGCGTACCACCTGCAGCATAAAGCGCAGGCGCACCGGCTTCGGTGTGAACAGGCGCGCGCGGGTAGCGGACGGCAGATGCGTTCACATTGGACTCCGTCCAAACATTTTCGCCAGTCGCCTCCGCTGTAATGGCGAAGTCAACGCCATCGGCAAAGGCAGTCGCGCCATCCTTGACGTATTGGATGCTTTGCAACTTGCCGGCAACGCGAGGGCTAAACACAGTGGCCGTGCCGTCTGCGGCCGTCTGAACCGGTACCTTAAAACGTCTCATTTCGATCTCCTATAAGCGCTGACGCGCCGCGTTACTGTTGATCGTTCTCTGCGCCGACGATCTTCGTACGGCGCTGCTTGATTTTCCGACTGGTCAGGGCGCCGCGTTCGGTGTCCTGCTCATCATCTTCCTCATCAGCCGTCTCGTCTTCGGGACGCGGGACGTATCCTTTTCGAACAAGAGCCTTGTGGCGTCGTTCGTCGACGGTGATGGTTTCGCCCCGCTGGACAATCACGCCATTGGGCGCGAGATGCGGTTTCAGGACGGTTGTTTCGATCACTTTTGACATTTGCCGATCCTTTGAAGGAAGCCGGCTTGGCGCCGGCTCCGTTGGCTTCACGGCTTATTAAAACGAGCCATAGACGAAGCTCTGCGGACGATAGACGGCCAGCGCCAGACGCTCTTCCGCGCGGATCGTGACCATGTTTTTGACGAAGTTGTCGCCGTCTTCGGTCGAGACCTGCACATTCGCATCCTCGCGGTCGAAAACCTGCGCCGCCATATTGAAAGCGCCGACCATAAAGTGACCGGCCGGCATGGCGTTCGTGTCAACGACAGGCAGACCCCACATGTTCGGCTGGATGCTCTGGCCGGGATTGCCAAAGATATAGCGGCCGTTGCTATCCTTCAGGGTCTCGATATCGGCCCAATCATGGGGATTGAGCACGATGCCAGAGGCAGCGTATTCCGCAATGCGAACCTGCAGGATGGCACGGCGCAGGATGTCGACCTGTTGGTCATCCGCCTTCAGCAGATTCACGTCGAATTCCGTCGCCTGAGGAATCAGACCCTCAAGGTTCTGGCCAGTGCCATCGCCCGCCAGGAGTTGCTGTTCTTCGGCGAATTCGAGGCCGTAGCGCGAGCGGCCGTCGATATAGGACTGCAGCAGCGGGATGTCTGCAAGCACCTGGTTGGAAGCCTTGAACCAGTGCGCGAGCGTGCGAACGGGCGTGCTGACCAGGTCAAGCGACAGATCCGACTGCGGCTTGAGGGCTGTTTCAGCGACTGGCGCTGCCATGTTCTGAAAGCCGGTTTCCTGAACGTACTCGATCAGGTTGGAGGCCGTGCGGCCCGGCATCAGCAGAGATCTGACCGTCATACGGCGATTCGGAGGCGCGATTATGCCTGTCAGGCGATCGGGCGCGATGGCATTGCCGACGCCACCTGTGCCATTCGGTGCGCTGGTAATGCTCGAAACGGCGGCATTCATGGTGATGGACTTGAAGGCCATCCGAGCCGTGCCGCGGCGATCGTTCGCCAGCTTTTTGAACGCCTCGCCATCAGTAAAGCTTTCGCCTGCCGTCTTGACGAGATCGAAATCACCGCCAGCGCGGCGGGCAGCCTTCTGTTCAAGCTCTAGTAGGCGAGCATGAATCGCGGCATTGCCTTCAACCATCTTCTCGATGGCGGATTTCGTTTCGCTGGCGACGGTACCGGCTGCTTTTGCCTCAGCGTTCGCCTTTTCGACGAGTTGCTTCAACTCATCATCGCGCACGCCGAGCTTTGCGAGGAGTTCCTGAAATTCCTTATCCATGGGAGGGGTCCTTATTTGCCCAATCGGGCGAGGAATTGATCGAGAGATGCCTTGGCATCGGGTGACAATGTCCGCGTCTCCTGCCCAGACTCACTCTGGAGCGCACCCTTGCCGCGAGAGACGAATGCGGTTGCAAGGGCGTTGGGGAAGCCTGCCTCACGCAGGACTTCCTCGATCTGTGAAAGTTGTGGTGTCTGGCCGGCAGCAAACATGCGGCGAGAATTTGCCGATGCGCCTACCCTTGGGGAACTGACACCGAGCCGTTGCAGCGTGTCCTGCATCGTACCGACGCGATCGGCCATACCGCGCTTGACGAGTTCATGGGCGCCGAACATGCGGCCCTTGCCGAAACCGTCCCTTACCGTCGCCTGAGAGACGCGGCGGCCAGAGGCTACGGCACTGATAAATGCATCTTCGGCTGCGTTGACGCGCTGCTGGAGATAATCGTGAGCCTCTTCCGTCAATGGGCTAAGATTGGCGGTTTCCGCTTTGTAGATCCCGTTTTGACCGCGAATGAGCGTCGGACTGACGCCTTCCTTCTCCAGCAACTTGGAAATGTCCTCGTGCACGGAATAAACGCCGATTGAACCGGCTTCGCCGCCTGGCGTTACTACGATCTCGTCAGCCTGAGAGGCCAGGTAGTAAGAGGCAGAAGCGCAAAGGCTGTCGACCTGCGCAATAATCGGCTTGATGCCGCGTGCATCACGGATCTCGGTTGCCAGTTCGTCAACGCCGTATGTGCCGCCGCCAGGACTATCGTGCGAAAACACGATCGCCTTGATACTGTCGTCGGCGAGTGCAGCGCGAAACTGCTGCGCAAGCGCCTCCGTCGACGTGCCGCCTCCGCCGCTGACATCCTGCATCATCGACATTCGCTGCGAGATGACACCGTGAACCGGAAGAATGGCAATTCCACTTTGCGGAGCCGCTGGCTCCTGGTCGCGCGCATCGCCAATGCGAGCCTGAACCTCGTCTGCCGAGAGCGTACCACCCATGGCCTTGAACATCAGGAAACTGGAGATCACCTGAAGCTTTTCGGGCTGCATGGCCCAAGGCTGACCCGCGAAGGCCGCCAGAATACGGAGATATTGCATGATGACTCCTACTTGCCGTTTTCCGGCGCCGGTTCTGGCTTTGGTTTTCTCGGCATGGTGCCGAAGCCGTCAGGCGTTTGTGATGGCGGCAGCTTTCCAAGCATCTCAAGCGGCACAAGATTGGACTGAACCGTCAGGATATCGCCGCCAGGTAGAGGCGGATCATTTTCCTTCTTGCGCAGCTCGTTGCGGGTCTTGAGACCGTTCTGCGCCTGAACTGACATGATAGCGGCTCGACCGGCGCTATCTGCACGCAGAAGGGCATCAACGTTGTGCTCGACATAGAACCGGCTTCGCTCAGCCGGCGACATGAGCTGCTTTTCGATTGCCTGCTCGACGCGCTCAAGTTCCGGCCCGAGATAGAGCGTCAGCCACGCAAGATTGATCGATTCGACGCCGGTCCCCCACATGGTTTGACCTTGGGAGGCATGGCCGATCAGGATCGGAAATGTACCAAACCAGCGGCAGATTTCCTCAACATGAAAGCCGCGTGTCTGCAAAAGCTGCGCATCTTCGGGATTCATCCCAAGCGCCTTGAAGCTGAAGCCGGGTGGCAGCGGCATAACCTTGCCGGCGCGGCGAGATCCGGAGAACTTGTCAAACAGCTCGACGAGTTCCTCACGCTGCTTATGGGTGGTTTTGGCGCCGGGCATGTCTTCGGCAAAACCGGAAACGTGCAAGCCATCGCCAAATGTGCGGCCTGCTACCTCATCAGCCGCCAACGCGGTTCCCAAGGTCTGCCGACCATAGCCGATCGGTGACAATCCCATGAGACCACCAGCGCCGAAACCGCGCAGATGGAAAACCTTATCCTCGCCCCAATCATGTGAGCCGGTGGTTGGATCGTTGTAGCGATAGCGCCTCGAACCATCAGAGGCCCGATAGACACTCGTCGCGTCCGGATTCATCGCATTAAGGGCAATGAGCGTTTGCCCACTAAATACCTTCTCGGCATAGGCATTGCCGCGAAGATTGAGGCAGGCAAACATGCCTTCCCAGAATTCCATCGCGGTCTGATCTGCGTTCGGGCTGTCATGCAAGATCGCATACAGCGGATGGCCGTTTTCAACTTCGCCGGTCTTGGCATCATGCAGCTTGAGGGGCAACGACCCCATTGTCCGCGAGTTCAGGCGGACGCACGCCCATGCGGTCGCCAATTGCAGGACTGCGTCCGGCGATGTCGCTTTGCCCGACCAGGTCGAGGTATCGACGTGCGTCGTCGCAGGATCTGTCAGCTTCACCTTACGGCGGCCCAATATTCCGTCGAAAATACTCATGCTGCCATCACCGGTTTCTTTAGGTACTCGTCGAGGTCGGGCACGAAGGGTTCATCCGCGAGCGACAGGCCTACGGCCATGACGCTGGCAATGATGCCGTCGATCTTTTCGGCCGATTTCTTCTTCGTCGGTGCATAGTTCAGGTTGTCGTCGAACTTGACCGCTGTGTTGCCTGCCATCCACCGCAAGACAGGGTGTCCGCCGTGGTCGAGCTTTCCGGCCATAACAAGCCGCTCGAAAAGCTTCGTCGGCTCGCCCAACGTGGGGATGCCCTGGCGCATCTTGAGGAAGCGCTCTTCGTCGACGCCGCCTTTCACCATATCGGTGTAGAGTTTGACGGCATTCCAAGGGTCGTAGCCCATCAACTCGACATCGTACCGCTCAAGATCATCTTCCAGCTGGTGCTGAACGAAGCTCTGATCGACATAATCGCCGGGCGTCGTCTCGATCGCACCCATTTTCACCCACTGGTCGTAGGAGATGCGGTCGCGCTTGGTGCGCAACGGCGCAATTGCTTCGGGCACCCAGAATTTAGCCGATAGAATCCATTTATCGGTCGGCTTTTCGGGCGGGAACGCCAAAACGCGGGCAGTGATGTCCTGATTTGCCGACACGTCGAAGGCACTCAAGCATTTTCGGCCCTCAAGCCCTTCGCCGTCGCGCCATTTCTTCCACATGGTGGCGTCATCTGTGCAGGCGTCCCACTTCTTGAGGCTCAGCCACCTGACGACCGCATCAATCCACTGATTGGCGTGGTAGCATCGGAAATGAGCCTCGGATCGAGGGTTATCCTTCGCCATCGCAGCTTCACGGCGAAGGAATTGGATGGTTGGCGATATCCCGAGAGAGGGGTTAGCCTTCTGCCAATTCGCCTCATTTTCCCAATCGTCATCTTCCGCAAGTGCGAAAATGACGACCAGTGTCGTCGGATCTTCAGTGCGTCCCTCAAGGATTGACTGGCTTTCCTCCCAAAGCGCGTAACCAGTCTTGTTCGACTTGACGCCGGCCGTCGATGCATACAACTCGATCGGCTCAAGTCGGGCGCCAGTCCCTTGCCGCAGGAAGTTCGCTAGATCAGGCGTTTCCCACTCGTGCATTTCGTCGCCAGCAATGACGGTCGGCGATTTGCCATGCTTTCCTTCCGCCTTACCCGACAGCAGCTCGAACAGCGCGCGGATCTTCGGCAGATAGATCGACTTTTTGAACATCTGCGTGTCGCCGAGCGATGGCGACATGCTGATCATGGCCTTCATCTTATCGAAGATGATACGCGCCTGCTTTTCAGTGCGGGCGAACACAAACCCCTGACCACCTACAACGCCATCTACTATGAAGAACAGCAGCGACAGTGCGGCCAGGAACTCGGATTTCCCATTCTTTCGCGGCACCCAAAGCATAAGGCGTCGAAAGATGCGGACGTGAACAACGGTCGGCTCGCCGGTTTGTTCGTCGATAATCTCGTTTGGCGCCTTCCAGCCGACGAGTAGGCGAACAATGATTTCCTGCCATAATCCCAGGCGGAACGGCTTCCCGGCAAAGCGATCTTCCGTGAGGCGAAAGATCTCAGGAAAGAGCTTTACCGCTGCGTCGGCCTTGGCATAGTCGAACCATGCACCGGCAACCGTGCAGCAGCGCCGCCAGGCAATGCGCGCCCACTCCCATCCGCGATTATCAGCCGCATCCTTGATCCACTCCGGTTCCGGCCATAGCTGAGCGCCGGCAGAGGCCTCAATAGCGGCCGTCGATACGCCTTCCATGGATCAATTCGGACGGCTCGGCGGCGCAGAATCGAACGTCTTCAGCAGCCCCATAACGTCCTGACGGTTCGGTTCAGGCTCAGTTGTGGCCGACTTTTCGCCGGCAGTTGGCTGCTGATCGCCCCAAAGTGGCAGGTTTCCGAGACCATGAGCAGCGGCCTGATCGCGCATGATCTTGTAACGGGCATCTGGACGCATCCCGAAGGTCGCTTCAAGGTCGCGCAACATCTTCTCGATGTCCTGGCAGGCTTGCCATGCCGGATGGCGCTTCTTTGTCGAGTTGCCGTTAGTGTCTTTGGCTTCGAACCACGTCCCTTCCTTCTGGACTGTGATGTCAGCCGCTATCCACTCGACGATGTAGCGGCAGTAACGCGACAATGGAGCCGCGTCGAGATCATTCAGCAGATTAAGCCGCTCAAGCTTCGGCGCAAGATCATTCCATATCTCGGTTGCCTTGCGGCTACGCTTTAGCCACTTCGGAGGCCGAACCTTGCCGATCGAGACCGGGGTTGCCGCCTTCGGCTCGCGCGCTTTCTGAACTTCCTGCGAAGACATGCGCTTTCCGGGCGCACCTTTTGCAGCCTGTTGCTCTGCGGTATCGGGCTTGCGACCACGTGCCATCGTTCGCCCTCCTATTTGGCGACAGGAAAAAAATATTTCGGTAATTTCGCGGCGATGCGCGCGTGCACACCCACCGGTCTGGGCCCTCAGGCCTCTAGACTTTTGACCCGCCCCCCTCGACAGCCTGGTCGAATGCCGATTAATTCAGCGTGCAACCAGAAAGGGAGTAGCTATGGACGGAAACTATAATGCGGCCTGGCAATTGGCGATGGAGTTAATCCTGCGCCAGGTGATTGCTGATAATTACCACAGTGCAAACAAGGAGCAATTCCAAACACAGTTGGACGGCCTGTTGAGCGACACGGTGACAGCAATCACAAACGTTCAGTTTGCGGGTGCAACTGCTGCTGAAAACGAGGTCGTGAAGCAGACCGCCACCGAGATCGTTCATAAACTAATTGGCTCGATCCAACCTGCGTGACCGAACGTCCACAATAAGGGCGGGGATTTCAGCTTTGCTGATGTCAATCGCATGCGCTTTCCTGCGAACGCGCATGCGAGCTGCGAGGGTGTAGATTCTCGATTCCAAGCTCGCGAACAGTTCCTTGATATTCTTCATCATCACCGCCGGGCTGCGCCCGTTCCTCTTTCTGCTTTCTCTTCGGCCTGCTTCACGATGTCGTGGTGGTCGGGGCATAGCGGTTGCCAGTTCAACCAATCCCAGAACAGCCGCTCGTCTCCGTGATGGCGCTTGATGTGGTCAACGACCAGATGCATGCGCCAAGGGTTGCTCTGCAGATCGCCACTCATGGTGAGGTGACCAGCATTGAGTAGGCCAGCTTGCTCGCATCGTCTGCAGAACTGGTTTTCAGGCTGAGCAAGGAACTGTCTGCGTTCGCTCTGCCAACGGCTGGTCTTATACCATTGCCGACCAGGTTGCTTATCACGCTCGCGATCATACTCGCGCTCGCGCTGCTGGCTGGTTGGCGCACCACGGAGGCGGAAGGACTTGGGCTTGCTTGCCATACTCTATGTACGAAAAAAGGCGACCAATCGGCCGCCTGCTTGTAAGTCATAGCTTGCGCACTGGCCTTGAATCGATGTCTCCGCTGGAGACTGTCAAGGTTGGGTCCGACCGGTGTACCGACCTCAGAACTTATGTTCTCGCCAGCTACGGCGTTCTCAGAGGCTCACTGCAGGATCATCGGATAATCCATAGCGTGATTTGTACTCACACCTTTCCGATCATTGCAAGGGGCATGAGTACAGGCGTAGGCCTGCCGAACATGTCTATTTCGATGACGGCGTCACCCTTTCCATCGTCACGGCAGGAGATGATATTTCCATGGAACGACGCGAATGGCCCCTCGCTCACGAGCACCCGCTCACCGATCGCGAAGATGATCGTTTCCCGCTCCCAATCGAGCGACCCATCATCGGCCAATGCCTTGAATATGCTGACCTCTGAGTTTGGTACTCGGTGGGGATTAATGCAGCCACCGACCACGCCGATGACATGCTCAACACCTTGAACTCCAAGGAATGCCTCGTCACTCGCCATGAAACGAACAAGCACGTAGCCGGTCATTGCAGGGATAATCCGAGCCGGGATAACCCGCCCCCTACGGCGGTATTCGGGGCCCTTTCGCATGGGTACAATTGTTTCAACGCCCGCTTCTTCAAGTGAGTTTTTCACAGCAATCTCACGTCCGGACATCACGCGAATGGCAAACCAGGGCGAATCAGCACGCGTGCGCAGGGTGGCAGCACGAAGCAAATCATCATTGATTCGACGCATCCGATCATCAAAGCGTTCGGTAAAACTGGAAGCGATCAGCTCTCCTTCGATATTCTTATGCTGCATCATCATTGCCCGCCTCGCTGATAGTGGAGAGAAACACCGTCAATGCGTCCTCGACGGCTTCGTTAAGGTCGCCTGCGCTGTCGTCGACTGCGGGAAACCAGACGTAGTCGTGGGGATGCTCGATGAACGGCCAGCCATGGCGCTCGTGTAGATCAGCCCACGCCGCAAACAATGCGCTGTCGCTCTTCACCTGACGAAATTCTGCCACCGATGGGAGCAGCGCCAGCGACGTGATGAACGGCTCCTTGCGCCGCGCCAGATCGCGCATGGCGGTCACCAGCGGCCAGCCGTGCTCAAGGCGCTTACTGTGCGTCAACGCCTCCCTGCTGGCTCTCCCTGCGGCTATCTCGCGTTCATCAAAGGCCGTGAAGATGACGCGGCCCGATGGCTCCTTCGACAACGCTGCCAAGCGCGTTCCCATCCACAGCTTGCCGCAGACCTTGGCAATGCCTCGTGTCGGTGCAGCCGCCAGCTCCTCCGGCATGTCGCGCCAACCCCGGTTTTTCAGGAAGACCGATGCAGCCGGGATGTCGTCAGCCTTGGCCCATCGCAGATAGAGCGGCGTTCGCTCGATGCATTCGGCGCGCTCCTCGTCGCTCATGGCGAACCATGCATTTCGGGCGTAACCGACCTCGCCCTTTTTCCAAGTGGCGTACCAGAGCGTGAAATCTCGCTCGATCTTCTTTCGATCAGACCGTTTCAAACCCTCTTCCGCGCCAGCGCTCGCTTGGTAGGAGTCAGTATTTGGTAGATCTAAGTTATTACTAGGTGCCGATTTTACCGGCGACGGCGAAACCGGCGACGGCGTTGCCGTCGACGGCAAATCCGTCTGCGGCACAAATGCAACACTATCGCTTTCGGCCGCATCCTGGGCGCGCGGCTCGTCGAAGATGACCAGTACCGACGCACCGAATTTGCCATCGGCACGTTGCTGTTCCCGTTCCGCGTAACCATGCGTCTCAAGCTCTCGGATCATCCCGCGTGCCTTGTCGCGTCCACAATTGCCGCGCTTGCAGATATCGCCGATAACAACGGTCCAATTGTCAGGCTTTGAAAGCAGGTAGCTCAGGAGCCAACGAGCTTCCATGGAAAGCCGGTCGTCTTCGAAAACATGGTTCGGGATGGCCGCGTAACGGGCATTTCGCACGCCGCGCCGAATGGTTGATTCTTGGCTCATAGCGAAGTCCCACATTGCAAATTAATTCGCCAATAGCGATATTTCCCCTTGCGCAGAGCATCGCTTATAGCTATATAAAACTCATGAAAAAGATCGCTTACAGCAAAGATGCAGCTAAGGCCCTTCGCAAGATGCAGCCGAAGCGCGCTCAGGCCATCATGGCAAAAGTCGAGGCTTTCGCCCGCGGTGAAGCGGTCGATCTGAAGAAGCTGCAAGGCAGCGAGTTCTTTCGCATCCGGGTCGGTCAGGACCGCGTCATCATCGATGACCAGACCATGACGGTTCTGGTTGTCAAAGCCGGCCCGCGCGGCGATATCTACAAGGAATAGGAGACCACAATGGCCGACATCAATCGTATCACCATCGAGGGCAAGGGCTACGTGCTTATGCCCGAGGCAGACTATGAAAACCTGCTCGACATCGCAGAGGCACGCGCCGTCAAGGCTCGTATCGATGCCAGTGAAGAGACTTGGCCTGACAGCGTCGTCAAGGCACTCGTAGACGGCGAGAATGCCGTTCGCGTCTTCCGTAAGCATCGCGGCATGACCATTGCCGACCTCGCCAGCAAGACCGGCCTGTCGCAGCCTTACGTCTCCGAGATCGAGACCGGCAAGAAGGCCGGTTCGTTCGATGCCCTCAAGGCGATTGCCGGGGCGCTGATGATCAGCCTGGACGATCTGTCCTAAGGCCATTGTGGATCGTTGATTACAGGTCATGCCGCCAACCTCTCGACGCGGCAATGATCTGCGTTGGCAGCAGCCAGCGCAGCAGCGACGACCGGCGAAACCGAGTTGCCGACGCAGCTGACCTGCACGGACTTCGGAAACGCGCGCCAGACCGCTCCGCCGCCCGTTTCGGGCGCGATCCAGACGCCGTCAATGATGTACTGTTGCGGAAATCCCTGAGCGTTATACAGCTCGCGCGGCGTCAGCATTCGCATGCCGATATCGACGATGACGAAGGTTTCGCCGTCTATGACGATCGTCACGAACTCCCGTTCATCCCAAAAGCCATACGACCGAAGGAAGTCGGCAACCTGACGTGCTCGAGTCGCCTGCGCTTCCGTGAAGGGTGGCGCACTGATCGACGCCTCGACGTGGCCGTGACGGTCCTTGGTGGTGATCGTGCGGCAAGGGCGATCCTCCTCGCCACCGTCCCCGGTCCCGTAATAGGCCTGCAGGTATGGCGCAACGAACGCAGCATGATTACCGCCAGCCGTGACCGTCTTAATTGGCTTCTCGGGACTGCCTTCACCGCCTGCTGTGTTGCTGGTGTATAGGTGCGACAGATACGGCATGACAACGCCTTGCTGAGCCCCGCTGGCCGTCACCGTCGAAACCGGATCACTCAAAGACCTGCCGGGATTGACGCCGCCAATACGCCGCCTGTCGTTGTTGTGCTGCGCGAGGAAGGCCGTCGCAACGCATACGTCAGCCTTTGCGGTGATCGTTGCTGTCGGCTCGTCGCTGCCCCGAGGTCTGCTTTGGCCCGCACGCCCCCCGCAGCCGACCAGCGCCGGCGCTACGACAGTCAAGCCCGCTCCTCCTGGGGTGATGGTATGCGTCGGCTCGTCAGCTCCGTTGAATGGCTTGCCCGAGTTGCGCATCGTCATCAGGTGCGGCGCAATGATGCCAAGTGGTGCAGCCCCACCAGGGCGCTTGATGTATCCGTTTGCCGTGATCGTCGACAGAGGATCGCGCATATCCTGACCCGTTGCGCCGGTATTGAAGCGGATCACAGACGGAGAAATAACCGCCTTTTCGCCGCGATGCGCCCCGGTGATAGTATTGAATGGCTGCGCCAGATCCTCGCAGCGCGCGCCGTGCGTCAGGTTAACGATGAAGGGCCTCTCTGCGTCGAGAACATAGCGCTTCATTCCCCGCGCCACGCGAGCCATGGTGTTATCCGCGAGAGGACGAACCGCCTTCACGCCATGGCTGACCTTGATTTCTTCGACCGTTGCGAAGATCGAAGGGCACGGCAATGACCAGTCGATGATTTCAGCAGCAGTGCGCCATGGTAGCTTGCGCCCCGCGATCACGTCACGGTCATCAGGCGCGGCATGGGTTGGCTTCGGCCACACGACGGGGCGACCATCGAAACGGATAATGACGAACAGGCGCTTACGGATCGTCGGGGCACCATAGTCGCAGGCGCGCAGCTCGCGATGCTCGATCTTGCCGCCAAGCTTGCGGATCGACTTGCACCACTTCCTGAAGGTTTCGCCTTTCCGCTCCGGATCGGGCATGAGGCCGCGATCCGTCTGCACGAGCGGGCCGTAGTCCTTGAACTCCTCGACGTTCTCCATGATGATCACGTCGACCTTGCCGCCGCTCTTCTGGATGCGCTCCACCCACGCCGGAATGATCCAGCAGAGATCGCGAATGTTGCGCTCGACGGGCTTGCCGCCCTTCGCCTTGCTGAAGTGCTTGCAATCGGGGCTGAACCACGCAAGCCCGATATGGCGCCCGCTGAGATAGTCCAGCGGATCGACCTTGTAGACGTTCTCCGACAGGTGGAGCGTGTCGGGATGGTTCGCAGCATGCAGCGCCAGCGCATCCGCATTGTGGTTGATGGCAATATCAGGCGAGCGCCCTAAAGCCATTTCGATACCGGTTGATGCGCCGCCGCCGCCAGCAAAGCTATCTATGATCATCGGCGGCAATCGCCCGCCGTCACCCTGCATGGTGGCGAATATCTGAGATGTCGTCGCTTCCCCGAAAAGTGTCCCCGCGTACATTCATGCCCCCAGGTTGCGCGGCGGCAGGCCGCTTGCGATTCTGTCCATGCGACCGCGCGCACTCTCGATCCCGATCAGGTCGACGGGACCGCCGTCGTCGCGGCGCGAATTGCGAAGAAAGGAAAGTTCGGCGTCGAGGTAGGTGACGCCGGCTTGGAAGTGAGCGAGCCGCAGGCAACGGCGGATCTCGATTTCATCGCGCAGCAGCTGCGCGAGCGGCGTGCGGATCAGCCAGCGAGCACGCTGCTGATCAGCCTCGGCGTCTTCAAGGCTTTCGACATCAGGAAGGAAGTCCGTCATGCGGCCTCGCCTTCCGGCGTTCCCGCCTGATTACCCCAAAACTCCCATTTGCCGTTGAGCCGGATATCGCCCGGTTGCAGGCTCTCCTTGCGCTGGAAAAGCTCCAGCTTGCGCATGTCGGGATAAAGCCGCTCGATCTCTTCCGCGAACCAGACCGGCTTGCGGCTATGCTCGGTCTTGACCTCGCTGTAGAGGCTTTCCGGTTTGGCCGTGTAGAGGTCGATGCCGGGGAAGTTGCCGCGCTTGCAGATGATCAGGTGCTCGGTGCGGTCGCGCACCCATCGGCCCATGCCGATATTCACCTTGTCCCATGTGATCATGCTGACGTAGGTGAAGCCCCATGCGCCGATGATCCGCAGCGCATCGGCAAGCCGGTTCGTTGTGGTCCAGAAGTACAGGATCGCGTCCTGCGTGAACGGGCTGCGCTCGCCAGCGCAGAGCGCCATCAACTCGTCGACCGTCATCGCAGGATAAGGCAACCCCTTGTCCTGTCCGGTTTCGTCGCTCCATGCCTCCTGCTGCCACGGCACGTCGCAGTATCCAACGGCATAGGCGGCGCGTGGCATTTCACCGGCCACCCGCTTTCCCTGTTCGGCAATGTGATTGATGACCGCCGTTCGGATCATGCGGGAATGCTGCAGGCGCTTGGTGCGGTTTTCCTTCGCATCCGCAGCCTTGCGCTTTTCGTCGTCGAGTGCGGCCTCGACGTACAGCACCTGTTTATCCTGCGGGACCTGCTTGAGCCGGTCTAGGAATGTGCCGTTATCGAGCCGGGAACCGCGCAGACGATGCAACGCCATATCGACGATCTTTTCGCCGCGCGATGCGTCCCGCTGAATGGTCCGCTTATCCTGCCCTGTCGCCTGCGCGGTCGACTCAGCAAACGACAACTTGTCGCTTGCTGCGTTTTGCCGAGCGCGGCCACCGGAAACATGCTGTGCCGTCTCCGGGTGCTTTTCGAGGTAGATTTCCTTGCGCCGAGCGATGAACAGAGCGCGGTCTGCCGCCGTCAGTTCAGCGCGGCAAAGGTTCTCGTCGATCTCCCACAGTTCACGGTCAAGATCGTCGAAGGCTTCGTGAAAGCAGAGAACCTTCTGCCATCCGAGCTGCCGCGCCGTTTCCAGCCTATGGAGGCCTGCCGACAAGGTGACGCGCTCGTCGCCTTCCTGCCCCTGCACGGTGATCGGCGTCTTCTGGCCGATTTCGAGGAAGGACGGCTTGAGCGATTCGACCTTGGCCATGTCCGCGAGGCGCAAGCGGGTGCCGATATCGATACTTGCTATATCGCGCCAGACCGCCATGCGGCCCTGTGTCGGGTCAAAGACAGACTCAGCCTCGCGCACTGGCAACGGCTGATGCATCTTGGTGCCTAGTTCGGTCGGGAACCAGACATCCGCATCCTTGGTATCGCGGCGCAGCCAGCCCTTGACGTTCAGCTTGATACACGTCTTGCGCTCGTTGTGATCGGCGCTGCGCACCTGACCATCGCGGACGGCGATATCCATGAGGGACGTGGCGCGTTCGCGGGCGGTTGAAATCGTGCTCATTGCGCAGCCCTCCGCTCGTAGCGGACGATCCCGCGCAGGATCGTTTCGGGCCGTCTGCCCTTGAGGATGCGTGTGGCGATGTCCCGAGGATCATAGACGAATGCCGCCCCGGCGATGGCTTGCCGGAGCGGCTTGGGGAGAGAGTCGAAGGCCCGCATGGTTTCGACCGGTGACGACCTGGTGCGCTCCATCATTCGCACCTCATCAGTAGGTCAAGATAGCTTTCGCCCTTCGGTGTGAGGGTCACAATTTCCGG
>NZ_JAELTU010000108.1 GCF_016429015.1 Rhizobium sp. ASV20 | reverse complement strand
CCCCCCCCCCCCCCCCCCCCCCCCCCCCCCCCCCCCCCCCCCCCCCCCCCCTTTTAGATGTGTATAAGAGACAGGTCTTGCAGACATCATTTCACCTGTCTTTTCGATGTCTGCAGATTATCATATCGGGCAAAGCAACCGCAGCGATAAAGCCGGCTGCGGCAATTTACCCGAGGTAAGACCGGGCTGAAGCACCGGCGTGAAAGGCACGCAGCGGCTTTCCGTCTGAAGCGATAAAAAACAATAGGATAGAGCGCTTCCGCCCTCCAATGAGAGGCGGAAGCATCGATCTAGCGAACAGCCGATCCGTCAGCCGGCAAGATCTTCAGGCGCCAGGCCGTCTCAGACTTCAGATATCGCGTCGCAATCGCTCGAATATCCTGCACTGTTATTGACTGATAATTGTCGACGCTGCCCCGGATCCGCTGCAGACGTCGCGGGTCCGTTTGCGCGCCGTGCAGGCTCTCCAGCCAATAATTGTTGGTCTGTTGAGAACGCTTGATCTCCTCGACAATCGGCGATCTGGCTCGCGTCAACTCATCGGATGAGACTTCCTTGTCACGCAAGTCGGCGGCGATCTTGTCAACGAGATCGAAGAAATGGTCGACCTTGGCCGGGGTCGTCTCCACATAGACATAGCCGAAGCCATAGCCCGGCAATGATTTGGACAGATCGACACTACCCTGCGGGCTGTAGGTCGCGCCCTCGGCAACACGGAACTGATCGACCAGGCGATTGCGGAAGATCGCTCCCGTGACATTGGCAGCGGCGGCACGCGGCAGATCCGAGAAAAAATCACCGATCGGCATGGCGACGAGCGCACCGGCATTGTCGCCTCGTCCATCCTGAAGCCGCACGACCGGTTCCGTCGTCGGAACCGGAAAAAGCGCGCCGTTGTTGGCGGTCTGCTCCGGCGCATCGAGCCGAGCCGGCAACGCACCGAAGGTCTCTGCGGTCAGGCGAATGGCGTCATCGACGGTAACATCACCAGCGATGATGACCTCGATCTGCCCCTTCGCGAGATAGGGCCGCAGGAATGCTTCGAACTCCTCGGGCTTGGTGTCGAGCAATTGCGCGCGCTCCGGGAAGGCCCAGCGCGGATCGCCGGAATGCAGGAGGCCGGGAAGATCGCGGCCCACCACGCTGCCCGGCGTCGCCTGAAGCTGGGCGAGGCTATTCAGATAGGCTTGCTGCACCCGCTTGAAGGCATCCGGCCGATAGAGCGGATCGGAAATATACGCCGTCATGAGCTGCAGCTGTGTCAGAAGATCGCTCGGCCGCGTGGCACCTTCGAACCTGAAGGCGCCGTCCCGGATGGAAAAGTCGCTGGCGACCACCTTGCTGGCCAACGCCTTCTGCATGTCTTCGTAACCGATCGCTTTGAGACCGGAGAGCGAAACTGCAGGCGCCGCCCAGATCGGCAGCGGGCGATCATGCGGCAGATCGAGCAGGCCACGGCCGATATTGGCGCGAACCAATATCTCGTCTGCGCGAAGCTTGGTCGGCTTGACGCTCAAGCGAACGCCATTGGCAAACCGGACCATGGTAACGCCGAGATCATCAACCACTCGACGCTCGACGACGGCTCCGGCAGGTCCGAAATCGGTATATGGCCATGCAACCGCCTCCGCATGCGACGGTGCGCTGACGGCAACCGCGCGCGAATCGGCATAGGCTTTTTCGACAGCCGCCTCTCCGCCTTCGGGCATTTGCGGAATCTGCAGCACCAGCTGCGGGCCGTTGCCGGCAAAGGCAAGCTTGAGACTTTCGTTGACCTCGGCGGCCGTCAGTCCCTTCATCGCGGCATCGAACAACACGAGGTCGTCCGCAGGCGAGGTAAAGACGACATCGGCTCCAACACTCCAGGCGAGAGCGCCAGCAATATCGGGGCTTGTGCGCGTCGTGGCACCACCGGCAGCCGCCTGCAGCATTGAACGATACTCGGCAAGCTCCCGGTCGATTTCGCCTTGCGCGACACCGAACTGGGCAATCCGGCGCTGCTCCTGATCGACGGCGGCAAGTGTCGCCTGCCATCTGTCCGGATTGGTATCGGCGGCGATAAGCGTGGCGCGAGCGGATTTCAACAGATTCTGGGAGCCTGCCTGCGCACTGACGAAGGGCGCATCGGGCTGCTGCGCCAAAACCGATATGCGCCTGTTGAGAACGGCAAGGCCGATACCCTCGATCAACTGCTGGCGGCGCTTGGCGACCGTGTCCTGCGTTCTGTCATATGGTCGCGTCCAGGCAATCTGCACGCGGGTGGCTCCGCCGGGCACGACGACGGTCGCGACGCGTTCTCCGTGCGTCTCAAGCGTGCCCAGATCGGTTGTCGCCGGTGCAGGCGTGTTGGATGTCCAGTTGCCGAAACGCTTGCGGATATCGGTTTCGATAGCGGCAGCATCGACATCACCGACCACGATCAACGTCGCGCGCTCCGGCCGGTAGTTGGCGCGATAGTAATCGCGAACCAGATCGACGGGCGCGTTGCTGATGATATCGGTCTTCCCGATAGGCGGCCGCTGCGTCACCCGCTGGCCGGACAGCACCTGATTGAGGAAGCCCATGCTGCCGCGATATTGCGGCGTATCACGCAGCTTTTCTTCAGAAAGAATGACCCCGCGCTCACGGTCAAACGCACCGGCATCGAGCGTCAGCTCGCTTGCCGTCTCGCGCATCAACATCAGGCCGGTGGAAACGCGCTCGGCATCAGCCTCGGGCAGATCGAGCGAATAAGTGGTCTCACCATAGCTGGTGGAGGCGTTGGTATCAGCACCGAACGCCAGGCCGAGGCGCTGGAGGGTGCGGATCATCTCGCCCTCAGGAACGTGGCTCGACCCCTTGAAAGCCATATGCTCAAGGAAATGCGCCAGTCCCTGCTGGTTATCATTCTCCTGCAGCGAGCCGCTGCCGATGCGGAAACGGATCGCCACCTGCCCTGCCGGCGTCGCATTGTGCATGACGGCAAAGCGCATGCCGTTGGGCAGCGTGCCGAAGCGAATGCCTTGCTCCACTGGCAGATCGCTGGCGGCCTGAGCCCAGCCAGTAGCGGGAGCTTCGGCGCGCGCCGGCACCACACCAACCACAAGGCCTGCGAATGCGACGGCAATGGAGAGTTGCAGAGATACGAAAAGTGCTGGGATTTGACGTGACATGCCGACTTCGATGAATGGGAGAGCTTCGATGATGCGATGCACAAAGGTCGTACATCGCATCATCGGGCTTTCATTGCAACCCAGCGCCCGGCTCGGCTGGGATGCCCGTTCTTACATGTGGATCGGCTTGAAGAAGGTCGCGAGCGCCGCTTCCTTCACGGCTTCCGACATCGTGGGATGTGCATGGCAGGTGCGGCCGAGATCTTCCGAGGAGCCGCCGAATTCCATCAGCACGGTAATCTCGTGGATCATTTCGCCGGCACCGAAGCCGACGATATGGCCGCCGAGAACGCGATCGGTTTCCTTGTCGGCGAGAATCTTGACGAAACCGTCAGTCGCCAGCATGGCGCGGGCGCGACCGTTGGCCGAGAACGGGAACTTGCCGACCTTGTAGGCAATGCCCGCGGCCTTAAGCTCTTCCTCGGTCTTGCCGACGGAGGCGACTTCCGGCTGCGTGTAGACCACACTCGGGATGACTTCGTAGTTCACGTGACCGGCCTGGCCTGCAAGGATTTCGGCAAGGGCGACGCCCTCGTCTTCCGCCTTGTGCGCCAGCATCGGGCCCTTAACGACGTCGCCGATGGCATAGATGCCGGCGACATTGGTCTTGAAGTGACCGTCGATCTCGACGCGACCGCGATTGTCGAGGGCAACGCCAGCTTCTTCGAGGCCAAGGCCTGCCGTGTACGGCTTGCGGCCGGTGGCAACGAGAACAACGTCTGCATCGAGCACAACCTTGTCGCCGCCCTTGACCGGCTCGAAGGTAACCTTCGCCCCGCTGCCGGACTTCTCAACGCCGACAACCTTGGCGCCGAGATGGAACTCGATGCCCTGCTTGGCCAGCATGCGCTGGAACTGCTTGGAAACTTCGCCGTCCATGCCGCCGAGGATGTTGTCGAGATATTCGACGACGGTGACCTTGGCGCCGAGACGCGACCAGACAGAGCCGAGCTCGAGGCCGATGACGCCGCCGCCGACCACGATCATCTTGCCCGGCACCTTGTCGAGCGCGATGCCGCCGGTCGAGGAGATGATGACCTTTTCGTCGATCTCGAGCGGAACGCCCGGAATGCCGGCAACGTCGGAGCCGGTGGCGATGACGATGTTCTTGCCTTCGATCTCGGTCACCTTGCCGTCGTCTGCCGTGACGGAAACCTTGCCAGCGGCAACGATCTTGCCGGTGCCCTGAAAGGCATCAATCTTGTTCTTCTTGAACAGGAAGGCGACGCCATCGACGTTCGACTTCACGGTCGCATCCTTGTGCGCCAGCATCTTGCCCAGGTTCAGCTTCGGTGCGGCCACTTCGACGCCGAGCGCATCCATGCCATGGCCGGCATGATGGAACACTTCGGAAGCGTGCAGCAGCGCCTTGGACGGAATGCAGCCGACGTTGAGGCAGGTGCCGCCATAAGTCGCACGCTTTTCGATGACCGCGACCTTCAGGCCGAGCTGCGCTGCCTTGACTGCGCAAACATAGCCGCCGGGGCCGGTTCCGATAATGATCACATCGTAGGACATGTCTTAATTTCCTTGTTTAATATTTCTGTTAGTCGGTCGCCCGTGCCAAGGCGAGGCGGATGCCGAAGCCGACAAGCGCCGCTCCGGTGATGCGGTTGAACCACTTGCCTGACGCGATGAAACGATCGCGAACTGGCTTGACGGTGAAGAAGGTGGAAACGCCGGCAAACCAGGCGACAAGCGCCGTTGCCATGCCGATGCCGTAGCTGAACTGGATCAGCGCCGGCGTATCGTGATGAACGAGCGTCGAAAACAGCGACAGGAAGAAGAGCACCGGCTTCGGGTTCAAAGCGTTGGTGACGAAGCCTGTCGCGAGGCAGCGCCAGACGGAAACCGGCTTGCGGTCTTCCTCGGTGATCTCGACATCCTTCACCTTGAAGCCCGGCTCACGGAAAGACTTGATGCCGAGATAGACGAGATAGAGAACGCCGGCCCACTTCACCACGCTGAACAGCATCAGCGACTGCGACACGATCAGGCCGAGGCCAAGAATGGTGTAGCTGATGTGGAAGAGCAGCGAGAAGCCCATGCCGAGCCCGGTCATCATGGCGGCGCGGCGGCCATGCACGATGCTCTGACGCAGGATCACAGCGAAATCGGCGCCGGGAACGACGATGAATATGGAAAATACGGCCATCAGACCGAGGAATTCGAGAACATACTGCATCTATCGCCCCTTTCCGATCACCGGCCGCCGCTCACGTCGAGCAGGGCACCCGTTATATAGGATGCATGCGGGCTCAACAGATAGAGGACGGCGTCTGCGACTTCATCGGATGTTCCGACACGCTTCATCGGCAGTTGCGGCGCAACCTCGCGCGCCCTGTCCGGACGGCCGGCCGCAGCATGGATATCCGTATCGATGATTCCGGGCCGAACGGCATTCACGCGAATGCCTTCTGCCGCAACCTCTCGCGCCAGACCGATGGTGAAGGTATCGATCGCTCCCTTCGATGCCGCGTAATCGACATATTGTCCGCCGCCACCGAGTGTCGAGGACATGGAGGAGATATTGACGATCACCCCGCCCTTACCACCATGCAGCGTCGACATGCGGCGCACGGCTTCCGCCGCAGCCAGCATCGTGCCACTGATGTTAATGCGGAACATGCGATCCAGCCGCTCCGGCGTCATCTCATCCAGGCGCTGGATGACATCGACGACGCCGGCATTGTTGACGAGGCCGTCGATCCGTCCGAAATATGCATCGACCTTGGCGAAGATAGCCTTGATATCCTCGGGCTTGCCGACATCACCGGCAACAGCGATCGCCTCGCCACCGGCATCGAGGATCGTCCCGACCACAGCCTCAGCCGCTTCCTTGTTGGAAGCATAGTTGACCGCCACGGCCCATCCATGCTGTGCGGCTGCCATGCAGATCGCAGCGCCAATGCCGCGACTGCCGCCGGTTACGAGAAGAACAGGCGCATCATCATCGGTCATTGATAGCATCCTTTCAAGCTGAGGACGTCCCAGGGCGCCACGGTCGCCTTGCCTTCGCCCCAGAGCGACGACTTCTGAATGGAGGGGCCGAGCGCCGGCAGAAACAGCCTGTCAGCCGCGCTTTCGCCTTCCGCTGGCAACGCACGGATATGTCCCTTGAGGTCTGAGGCGTAAACCATACCCTGCCAGACCGTACAGGCTCGAAGATCGGCTCCGGTCACATCGCCCTCCGGGCATTCGAACATGATTCGGCCGTCAGCGCGCAACTGGTCGTCCGTGCGCATGACGACGCCCTCGGCCACGACGGCTGTGTTGCGTATCGCAAGCTTGAACCTGTTGCTGACGGGCGATTCCGATCCCATGGGTTCGAAGCGCAGCTCGTAAGCGTCGTCCATGTCGACATAGACAGCTTTTTCCTGCGCGCATTCAATCGCAAATGCGGGCAGCGGATTTGCCGCGAAAACAAGCATCGCACCGCACAAGGAAGTCCGCTCTACGATCGTCGATATCGCCGACATGGTTAGTTCCCTCCCGGCTCACGCCGGCCATCGGCATTTTCAATCACACCGAAATCGGTGAGCAGGACCAGCGGCCGGCCGTTCGCATCAAGTCCCCAGAAAACGGGATAGAAACCATCGCCCCAGCCGCTCGAGAAAACGGCGACATTGCCCCGCTTGCCCGATATCGGCCGGTGCAGGACGTAGTCATCGTTCTTTGCCTGCAATTCGGTCGCCAGGACATCATCATAGTAATTGAGGTCTGACGATGACTTCTCCGTCTGGACTTGCCTTTCGCGCTCCTGGATCAGCGCGTAAGTATCGGCATCCATATAGCAGCCGAGACCGGCATCGACCGGATAGCCGAAGAATTCGTCGCCCTTCAGTGAATTGATATCCTGGCCCGGGATCAGCGCCAGCTCCCAGCGCGCAGGCTTGCCATCGGCAAAGCGCATGCTGGCTGCGGCGATTCGGCCAAAGGCTTGATAGAGTGTGACGGGATAATCGCCGGGGGAAACGGTGCGGGCAAGTGGCGTGCGGTCAGGCCCGACCAGCGGATCGCTGGCGACAATGCGCCCGGAGTTGAGTTCCACCTTGCCGATGCGAATGACATTGATCGAGCGGGCAGAGAGATCGGCGTCGCCAAGCGACGCCAGATCGAGATTGCTGCTGAGCTTGGAAATGTCGAGCTCGCCCGCATCGGCGGACGATGGCATCCATGCAGCGACAGCGCACAACAATCCGCGCAGCGTCCGCATGGGCCATGTCGACATGATCCAATGCCTCCTTAGAGATCGAGAACGAGACGTTCGGGATCTTCCAGGCTTTCCTTGACGCGTACGAGGAAGGTAACCGCTTCCTTGCCGTCGACCATACGGTGGTCGTAGGAGAGCGCCAGATACATCATCGGGCGAATGACGACCTGACCGCCGATGGCGACCGGACGCTCCTGGATCTTGTGCATGCCAAGAATGCCAGACTGCGGCGCGTTCAGGATCGGCGAGGACATCAGCGAACCGTAGACACCACCGTTGGTGATGGTGAAGGTGCCGCCCTGCATGTCAGCCATCGAGAGCGTGCCGTCACGGGCAGCCTTTGCCAGACGACCAAGTTCCTTCTCGACCTCGGCGATCGACATCTGGTCGGCATCGCGGATAACCGGAACGACGAGACCCTTGTCGGTGCCGACGGCCATGCCGATGTGGCAGTAGTTCTTGTAGACGATATCGGTGCCGTCGATCTCGGCGTTGACAGCCGGCAGTTCCTTCAGAGCGTGGGTGACGGCCTTGGTGAAGAAGCCCATGAAGCCGAGCTTCACGCCATGCTTCTTCTCGAAGATGTCCTTGTACTTGTTGCGCAGGTCCATGACGGCCTTCATGTCCACCTCGTTATAGGTGGTGAGCATGGCTGCGGTGTTCTGCGCGTCCTTGAGGCGACGGGCGATCGTCTGGCGCAGGCGGGTCATCTTGACGCGTTCTTCGCGGTTGACGTCCTCGACGGCAGTCGGCGCGCGGGCGGCGACAGGAGCGGCCGGGGCAGCAGCGGGCGCGGAGGCAGCCTTGGCAACGGCAGCTATGGCGTCGCCCTTCAGAACCTGGCCGCGCTTGCCGCTACCATCGACCTGATCGGCGGAGAGATTGCTTTCAGCAAGCAGCTTTGCAGCGGCCGGCGCCGGCGGCATGGAGGACGCCGGAGCGGCAACGGCAGCAGCTGCAACCGGAGCAGCAGCGGCCGGGGCCGGTGCAGCAGCCTGTGCCGGAGCGGCGGCGGCAGCGCCACCAGCAGAAATCTGGCCGAGCAATGCACCGAGACCTACGGTTTCACCAGCCTGGACAACGATTTCGGACAAGGTGCCGGCTGCCGGGGCGGGAACTTCGATCGTTACCTTGTCGGTTTCAAGCTCGAGAAGCGGCTCATCGGCCTTGATGGCATCGCCGACCTTCTTGAACCAGGTGCCGACGGTCGCCTCGCTGACGGACTCGCCGAGGGTAGGAACGCGGATTTCAGTGGCCATTGTTCAGATCCTGATTTTCGTCATTATGAGTTAGATGGAATTCCGGCGACAGATGGTCGGGGGACTGAGAACGCCAAGCGCGGCAGTAGCCCAACCGGAAAAAACCGATCGGGCCTCTGCCTTGTCATGGCGGTAGGCGGCACATTGCTGCATGGCGGCCATCTTTTCCCCCGTCGCATCATGCGGAAGGCTGGAGCGCGACGAGGCGATTTTCAAACGAAAACGCGTCATCGCGCAACCCCTCAACCGCCGAGCGCGTCCTCGAGGAACGCCGCAAGCTGCGACAGATGCTTGGACATCAGGCCTGTCGCCGGAGAGGCGGCTGCCGGACGGCCGGTGTAGCGAACACGCTGGTACTTGGCATCGATATGGGCGAGCACCCATTCCAGATAAGGATCGATGAACGACCATGCGCCCATGTTCTTCGGCTCTTCCTGGCACCAGACCATCTCCGCATTGCGGAAGCGGCTGAGCTCGTTGATGAGCGCCTTGGCCGGGAATGGATAGAGCTGTTCGATGCGCAGCAGGTAGATATCGTCGATGCCGCGCTTCTCGCGCTCTTCCAGCAGATCGTAATAGACCTTGCCCGAGCAGATGACGACGCGACGGATCTTGTTGTCTTTCTGCAGCTTGATCGGGCCATCCTTGATCACTTCCGCATCGTCCCAGAGCAGGCGATGGAACGAGGTTTCCCCCGCCATCTCCGCAAGGCTCGATACGGCGCGCTTGTGGCGCAGCAGCGACTTCGGCGTCATCAGGATCAGCGGCTTGCGGAAATCGCGCTTCAGCTGACGGCGCAGGATGTGGAAGTAGTTCGCCGGCGTCGTGACGTTGGCGACCTGCATGTTGTCTTCGGCGCAAAGCTGCAGATAGCGTTCCAGGCGGGCAGAGGAGTGCTCCGGACCCTGACCTTCATAGCCATGCGGCAGCAGGCAGACGAGGCCGGACATGCGCAGCCACTTGCGTTCGCCCGACGAAATGAACTGGTCGAAGACGACCTGCGCACCGTTGGCGAAATCGCCGAACTGGGCTTCCCAGAGGGTCAGCGCATTCGGGCGGGCCAGCGAATAGCCATATTCGAAGCCGAGAACGGCCTCTTCCGAAAGCATCGAGTTGATGACTTCGTAGCGTGCCTGGGTTGGCGAAAGATTGGCGAGCGGGATGTAGCGCTCTTCGGTTTCCTGATCATAGAGAACCGAATGGCGCTGCGAGAAGGTGCCGCGTTCGCAATCCTGACCGGACAGGCGGATCTTGTGGCCTTCGACGACGAGCGCGCCGAAAGCGAGCGCTTCCGCCATGGCCCAGTCGATGCCTTCGCCCGTCTGCACCATGTTGGCGCGGTTTTCCATGAAGCGCTGGATGGTACGGTGCGCATGGAAGCCGGCCGGGATTTCCGACAGCTTGCGTCCGATTTCCTTCAGTGTCTTCATCGGCACGCCGGTCTTGCCGCGACGCTGTTCATCGGCATTGTCGGCCGTGTGCAGACCGGACCACTCGCCGTCAAGCCAGTCGGCCTTGTTCGGCTTGTAGGACTGGCCGGCCTCGAACTCCTGCTCGAGACGGGCGCGCCAGTCGGCCTTCATCTTTTCGACTTCGCCTTCGGTCAGAACGCCTTCGCTGACAAGCCGCTGCGAATAGATCTGCAGCACGGTCTTGTGGGCGCGGATGACCTTGTACATGTTCGGCTGCGTGAAGGACGGTTCGTCGCCTTCATTGTGGCCGTAGCGGCGGTAGCAGAACAGATCGACCACAACGGGCTTGTGGAACTTCATGCGGAATTCGGTCGCGATCTTCGCGGCATAGACGACCGCTTCCGGATCGTCGCCGTTGACGTGGAAAATCGGCGCTTCGATCATCTTGGCGACGTCGGACGGATACGGCGACGAACGCGAGAAGGCCGGATTGGTGGTGAAACCGATCTGGTTGTTGATGATGACATGCATCGTGCCGGCAACGCGGTGACCGCGCAGGCCGGAGAGGCCGAGGATTTCGGCAGTCACGCCCTGGCCGGCGAAAGCGGCATCGCCATGGATCAGCAGCGGCACGACCTTGGCACGCTCTGAGAGCGGAATGATGTCGCCGTCCCATTGGGTGGCGCCCATGTCCTGCTTGGCGCGGACCTTGCCCATGACGACCGGATTGACGATTTCCAGATGCGACGGGTTTGCCGTCAGCGAAACGTGCACCTTGGCGCCGTCGAAATCACGGTCGGAGGAGGCACCGAGATGGTACTTCACGTCGCCCGAACCTTCGACTTCGTCAGGCGCGTAGGAACCGCCCTTGAATTCGTGGAAGATGGCGCGGTGCGGCTTGCCCATAACCTGGGACAGCACGTTCAGACGGCCGCGGTGGGCCATGCCGAACACGGCTTCCCTCAGACCGAGCTGGCTGCCGCTCTTGAGGATCTGCTCAAGCGCCGGGATCAGCGATTCGCCGCCGTCGAGGCCGAAGCGCTTGGTGCCCTTGAACTTGACGTCGAGGAACTGTTCATAGCCTTCGGCTTCGACGACCTTCTGCAGGATGGCCTTCTTGCGTTCGGGATTGAAGGCGATGCCCTTGTCCGGACCTTCGATGCGTTCCTGAATCCAGGCCTTTTCCTCCGGGTTGGAGATATGCATGAATTCGACGCCGAGGGTCGAGCAATAGGTGCGCTCAAGGATCTCGATCATTTCGCGAATGGTCGCGAATTCGAGGCCGAGAACGTTGTCGATGAAAATCTTGCGGTCGAGATCCGCCTCCGTGAAGCCATAGGCTTCCGGCGACAATTCCTTATAGTCTTCGACCGGCGCTGCGATGCCGAGCGGATCGAGCTTGGCATGCAGGTGACCACGCATGCGATAGGCGCGGATCATCATGATGGCGCGAACGCTGTCGCGCGTCGCTCGCAGGACGTCGGTCGTGTCAGCCGGTGCGCCGGCGACTTCGGCCTTCGCCTTCAGCTTGGTCTCGATGACCTTTTCAACGATTCCCCAATCGCCGTCGAGCGCGGAAACCAGATCGCCCTTGGCGGGGATCGGCCAGTTCTTTCGCTGCCAGGAAGCGCCCTTGGCCGCTCTCTTCACGTCGTCAGGATTGTCCTCCAGCGCCTTGAAGAAAGACCGCCATTCATCGGAAACCGACGACGGGTCGTCCTCGTAGCGCGCATAAAGCTGCTCGATATAAGCAGCGTTGGCGCCATCCAGGAACGAGGTGATCTGAAATTGCTCGTTGGCTTCTTGCCTTGCCATGGTGATCTGCGGACAGCCTCGTCCGCCTCCCGACTTGTTGCTTTGCCGGCTTGTGGTCATCCGGCGACCTTATTTCGTTCAGCCGTTCCGGCCGTAGTCTGCACTTGCGAATTCTAAAGCCGGATGGAGCCGGCAGCTGTCGCCTACTCCATCCGGGTCTTGCTATAGGTGGGTTCAGCCCTTCAGGACTTCCACCAGTGTCTTGCCGAGGCGCGCCGGCGACGGCGACACGCGAATGCCTGCCGCTTCCATCGCCGCGATCTTGTCTTCCGCGCCGCCCTTGCCGCCGGAAATCACGGCGCCTGCGTGGCCCATGGTGCGGCCGGGAGGTGCCGTGCGGCCGGCGATGAAGCCGACCATCGGCTTCTTACGGCCCTTCTTGGCTTCGTCCTTCAAGAACTGCGCGGCTTCTTCTTCAGCCGAACCGCCGATTTCACCGATCATGATGATCGACTTGGTTTCGTCGTCGGCGAGGAACATCTCGAGAATGTCGATGAATTCCGTGCCCTTGACCGGGTCGCCGCCGATGCCGACAGCCGTCGTCTGGCCAAGACCTTCATTGGTGGTCTGGAACACGGCTTCGTAGGTCAGCGTGCCGGAACGCGAGAGAACGCCGACGGAACCCTTCTTGAAGATGGAACCCGGCATGATGCCGATCTTGCATTCGTTCGGGGTGAGAACACCCGGGCAGTTCGGTCCGATCAGGCGCGACTTGGACTTGATCAGGCGATCCTTGACCTTGACCATGTCGGCAACCGGAATGCCTTCCGTGATGCAGACGATGAGCGGGATCTCGGCGTCGATCGCTTCGAGGATCGCCGCAGCAGCACCTGCCGGCGGGACGTAGATGACCGAAGCGTTGGCGCCGGTGGCATCCTTGCCTTCGGCAACCGACTTGAAGATCGGCAGCTTTTCGCCCTTGGAGCCGGTCCAGGTTTCGCCACCCTTAGAGGGGTGGATACCGCCGACCATCTGCGTGCCGTGATAGGCAAGCGCCTGTTCAGTGTGGAAAGTGCCGGTCTTGCCGGTCAGGCCCTGAACCAGGACCTTGGTGTCTTTGTTGATGAGAATAGACATGCGAGGCCTTTGTTACGAGAGGTTGGAAGACGCAGAGGCAACGCGACGATAGACGCCGCTGACGACCTCCTGCCATGTATCGCTGCCGACGGGCGCAAAAGTGACGCCCATGCGGTAGCAGTCATTATTTTCGAACTGAAAGAGAGTGCGCTGCGCACCGCGCGGCGAGACCTTGGTCAGGACAAGCTTATCATCGATCCATTCGCCGGAGGCCGGCGCGGCGGGCACAAAGCCCACCGTGTCGAACTGATAAAGCTTGTAGGCCTGCTCCGCAGCGTCGAAGCCAAGAATGTTCCGGGCTTCGAACGATGTGGCGCCGTCCCGCTTCTGGACGTAGCGCTGTTCGACGAAAAATCCGCCGAATAGACACTCCGCGGTAAGCCGTGCGACTGCCGTGCCTTCCTTCGTCCAGGCCGAAGCCGCAACATGCTCTTCCCCTTCCCAGGTACCGGCAAAGGCACCGAGGCGAAGATGAGCAGCCGTTGGAGCGAAGGAGGCAGCCATTCCCGTTAGCCCTTGACTGCCTTGACGATCTTCTGGGCGGCATCGTCCAGGTCATCGGCGGAGATGACGTTGAGACCGGATTCGTTGATGATCTTCTTGCCGAGTTCGACGTTGGTGCCTTCGAGGCGAACGACGAGCGGAACCTTCAGACCGACTTCCTTGACGGCTGCGAGCACGCCTTCGGCAATGACGTCGCACTTCATGATGCCGCCGAAGATGTTGACCAGAATGCCCTGGACAGCCGGATCGGCAGTGATGATCTTGAAGGCGGCCGTAACCTTTTCCTTGGTGGCGCCACCACCGACATCGAGGAAGTTCGCCGGCTCAGCGCCATAGAGCTTGATGATGTCCATGGTTGCCATGGCGAGACCGGCGCCATTGACCATGCAGCCGATGTTGCCGTCGAGGGCAACATAAGCCAGGTCGTATTCGTGCGCCTGGATTTCCTTCTCGTCTTCTTCCGACGTGTCGCGCAGGGCGCGGACGTCTTCATGACGGAAAAGAGCGTTGCCGTCGAAGGAAACCTTGGCGTCGAGAACGCGCAGGCGGCCGTTGGTCATGACGATCAGCGGGTTCACTTCGAGCAGGGCCATGTCCTTTTCGACGAAGGCCTTGTAGAGGATCGGGAAGAGCTTGGCAGCGTCTTCGCGAGCAGCGCCTTCGAGCTTCAGCGCGTCGGAAAGGGCAGCCGTGTTGGCAGCCGTGACGCCCGTCGACGGATCGATGGCGACGGTGATGATCTTTTCCGGCGTATCGTGCGCGACGGTCTCGATGTCCATGCCGCCTTCGGTCGAAACGACGAAAGCAACCTGACCGACGGAGCGGTCGACGAGGATCGAGAGGTACAGTTCGCGGTCGATGTCGGCGCCGTCTTCGATGTAGAGACGGTTGACCTGCTTGCCAGCCGGGCCGGTCTGCTTGGTCACCAGCGTGTTGCCGAGCATGTCCTTGGCATTGGCGACGACGTCGTCAACCGACTTGGCAAGGCGAACGCCGCCCTTGGCGTCCGGGCTGAGTTCCTTGAACTTGCCCTTGCCGCGGCCACCAGCGTGGATCTGGCTCTTGACGACGTAAAGCGGGCCTGGAAGCTGCTTGGCAGCAGCGGCGGCTTCGTCGGCGGAGAAGATGGCAACGCCTTCCGCGACCGGTGCGCCATAGCTCTTCAGCAGAGCCTTGGCCTGATATTCATGAATGTTCATGGACTTATCCCTGTTATAACGCGGAAATTACTTCAGCGACGGCGCGATCGTGGCGCAAGCGTCGCAGAGGCCGGCAACGGCAGCGACCGACTTGTCGAAGGCTTCCTTCTCGGCCTTGTTCAGGTCGATCTCGATGATGCGCTCGATACCGCCGGCACCGATGATCGTGGGAACGCCGACATACATGTCCTTGACGCCATACTGGCCATCGAGGTGAGCGGCGCAAGGCAGAACGCGCTTCTTGTCCTTGAGGTAGGATTCAGCCATCTCAATGGCCGAAGCAGCCGGAGCATAATAAGCAGAGCCGGTCTTGAGCAGACCGACGATCTCGGCACCGCCATCACGCGTGCGCTGGATAATTTCTTCGAGGCGCTCTGCGGTGAGCCAGCCCATCTTGACGAGATCGGTCAGCGGGATGCCGGCAACGGTGGAATAGCGAGCGAGCGGAACCATCGAGTCGCCATGACCACCGAGAACGAAAGCGGAGACGTCCTGGACGGAAACGTTGAATTCCTTGGCGAGGAACAGGCGGAAGCGCGAGCTGTCGAGCACGCCGGCCATGCCCACGACCTTGTTTGCCGGGAGGCCCGAGAACTTCTGCAGCGCCCAGACCATGGCGTCGAGCGGGTTGGTGATGCAGATCACGAAAGCGTTCGGGGCATACTTCTTGATGCCGGCGCCGACCTGCTCCATGACCTTGAGGTTGATACCGAGAAGGTCGTCGCGGCTCATGCCCGGCTTGCGGGGAACGCCGGCGGTGACGATGCAGACGTCAGCGCCTTCGATCGCGGAATAGTCGCTGGCGCCGGTGAGGTTGGCGTCGAAGCCTTCGACCGGAGAAGACTGGGCGATGTCGAGACCCTTGCCCTGAGGAATGCCGTCCGCGATGTCGAACAGGACGATGTCGCCCAGTTCCTTCAAGCCGGCGAGATGCGCCAGCGTGCCACCAATCATGCCAGAACCAATAAGTGCGATCTTGTTGCGCGCCATTTCGGTGTATCCTTTGCGATCAAAATCCGTGGCGGGACGCCGAGCAAGGCATCCACAATAGCCGTCAATCGCATAGACCCAAAGGCAGAAATTGGCAATTGATTATTTTGAGAGCAGCAATTTCAATCGGTTAGATCGAAAAATTCTTACGTAAACGTAAGATGTTATGTCGCTGAATTGTCATTCAGCGGCACGTCTCGCCGGAGTCTGGGCAAGATATTCCGCACTGCGCATCTCGAAAAGACGCGAGGTCGTGCGATCGAATTCAAAGCCCTCGGTCCCTCGCCGCTCCGTCAGAAGGTCCTCGGGCATCGTCGCCGCGGAGACGTAAAGACGGATGTTGTGGTCGTAGAGCGTATCAATGAGAATGATGAAACGCTTCGTTTGGTTCCGCTTGTCCGGCCCAAGTTTCGGCACGCGATCGAGGAAGATCGTATCGAAACGTTCAGCGATGGCCAGAAAATCGGCAGGCCCAAGCGGCGCGTCGCAAAGATCGGCAAAGGAAAACCGCGCCATGCGATCGACTGCGAGCGGCACGTGAATGGAGCGCCCCTTCATCGGGATCTCAGTCGGCTGCGCCTTGCGCCCGTGCAGTGCCTGCATCCAGGAAGCGTCCATCGCCATCTCGGCGCGCTGGTCGAGCGGCGTCAGATAGACCGGCTGGCTATTCAGCTTCTCCATGCGGTAATCGGTCGGAGAATCCAGCGTCACGACGTCGACATGCTTTTTCAGCAGATCGATGAAAGGCAGGAAGAGGCCGCGATTGAGCCCGTCTCGATAAAGATTGTCCGGTTCGACATTCGACGTGGCGATCAGGACGCAACCGAGCGAGAACAGCTCGGAGAACAGCCGCGAGAGGATCATCGCATCGGCAATGTCTGTGACAGTGAACTCGTCGAAGCACAGCAGTTCCGCTTCGGCAAAGAGATCGGCGGCAACGGGCGGAATGGGATCCGCCTGCTTCGTTTCGCCGTTCTTGAACTTCAGCCGCTGCGCCGCGATACGATTGTGCACATCGGTCATGAATTCGAAGAAATGCGCCCGACGCTTCTTCTGGCACGGAGCCATGGAGAAGAACATGTCCATCAACATGGTCTTGCCGCGCCCGACGCTGCCGTGAATATAGAGCCCCTTGATGGCGTCGACCGACTTCTTGCGCGCGGCAAACATCCAGCCGAGCGCGCTGGACTTTGCAGCCGGTCGCTTGCGCTTGAGATCGGCAAGCACGCGATCCAGCATTTTCGCCACATCCATCTGCGCCGAATCCACTTGCAGGGATCCGGAAGCCGTCAACGCCTTCAGCTGTTCGCTGACGCTGAGCGAGTAATCTGGCATGGGCTGCATGGGGAAGTATCCGCCTGTGCAAATGGGGTGCACCCAAAGGGTGCCGCCCCGTCAACTAAAGCAATTCCGGGAAAAGTGCGCAGCGGTTTTCCATCCGGAACTGCATCGAACAAAATCCTGTGCCGTCATACGCTTCCGTGAAGCGCCTGACGGTACGAAACTTATCGGCTGAGGCTGAGCGGCTGGCCGGAAGCAGTCGAGCCGTCGAAGCGCGAATCAGCCGTCTTGTAGAGCGTGCCGACCGTCGAGCCGTCGCGGTTCTTCAGGAGCACCTGCTTGCCGGAAACCTCCCACGACCCCATCGAGGTAAGCTCGCCCGAGCAGCCGCGCGTGCCGCCACGGGAGCCGCTGCCGAGGTTCGTAAGCGTCAGGAACATGTCGCAGCTCGATCCGCCGTTGCTGACCTTCCAGCTGCCGACCATCGATTCCTTCGTGACGTCCATGGCGGAAGCGGCCATCGCCTGCTGCTGCTGTGGGTTGCCCGCATTCGGGGCACCTGTCGGAGCAGCCGGGAATTGCGAGCCATTCGCACCACCTGCAGGCGGAAGCTGGCTGGACTGTACGGGATTGACAGGCTGAGCCTGAAGTGGAGGCGGGGATGAAGATGAATATGTGTCGTTGTTGTATGCCGTGCGCTGGCAACCGGCAAGCGACAGGCCTATCGCCGCAGCCGTCACTGCATATTTGAACTGCATCATCACACTCCTAGTTATTTGTCCACCGCCGACATTCGCAAAGTGATGCCCAATGACGTGCGAATTATCGTATTTCACTTTGGTTAATCAAGTCGATACCGCGATAAATTGCCAAGAGGCCATAGCTGGACAAGAATCGGGTAGTTTCAAGGCTTGATCCGGCAAACAGCATGCAAACGAAACCGAAAGGCGAATTTCAACATGTTGTGATCGCTCCAGCCGATGTCGCTGGTCAACGATAGAGCCTCGCATTCGGTCCCGTCTGCGAGGCAAAATGCCAAACGGCGGGTTAAACCCGCCGCTCGACCATCATCTTCTTGATTTCAGCAATTGCCTTAGCCGGGTTCAGACCCTTCGGGCAGGTCTGGGCGCAGTTCATGATCGTGTGGCAGCGATAAAGGCGGAAGGGATCCTCGAGGTTGTCGAGGCGCTCGCCCTTGGCTTCGTCTCTGGAGTCGATCAGCCAGCGATAGGCCTGCAGCAGCACGGCCGGACCGAGATAGCGGTCGCCGTTCCACCAATAGCTCGGACAGGAGGTCGAGCAGCAGGCGCACAGGATGCACTCGTAGAGGCCGTCAAGCTTCAGACGGTCTTCATGGCTCTGCTTCCATTCCTTGGCCGGCGGCGGCGATACCGTCTTCAGCCAGGGCTCGATCGAACGGTGCTGCGCGTAGAAGTTGGTCAGATCCGGTACGAGATCCTTGACGACGGGCATATGCGGCAGCGGATAGACCTTTACCGTGCCCTTGACCTCGTCCAGACCCTTGGTGCAGGCGAGCGTGTTGGTGCCGTCGATGTTCATCGCGCAGGAACCGCAAATGCCTTCGCGACAGGAGCGGCGCAGCGTCAGCGTCGGGTCGATCTTGTTCTTGATGTAGAGCAGACCGTCGAGCACCATCGGGCCGCAATCGTCGACATCGATATAATAGGTATCGATGCTCGGATTCTGGCCGTCATCCGGGCTCCAGCGATAGACCCGGAATTCGCGCGTATTCTTGGCGCCGACCGGCTTCGGCCAGACCTTGCCTTCGCGCATCTGAGAGTTCTTGGGGAGAGCGAGTTCAACCATGGTCAGTTCCTCTCAGATCAGTACACGCGTGCCTTCGGCTCGATCTTGTGCGGATCGATACCTTCGGCGATCAGGTCGGTGTGAACGGGACGATAGTCGAGCTTCACGTCGCCGGCGTCGTTGACCCAGGCGAGCGTATGCTTGCGCCAGTTATCATCGTCACGGCCGGCAAACTTGCCCTCGGTATAATCCTCGCGGGCATGCGAGCCGCGGCTTTCCTTGCGGGCCTCGGCGCCGTAGATCGTCGTGATGGCGTTGGCCATCAGATTGTGAAGCTCCAGCGTCTCGACGAGATCCGAGTTCCAGATCAGCGATCGGTCGGTGACCTTGATATCGGCCATTTCCTTCCAGATCTGCGAAAGGCGGCGGCAGCCGGATTCCAGCGATTCCTGTGTACGGAATACGGCGGCGTCTTCCTGCATGGCGCGCTGCATCTTCTCGCGGAGCACCGCCGTCGGCGTCGAGCCGCTGGCATGACGCAGGCGATCAAAGCGATCCATGATCTTGTCGCAGGCGGCAACATTGACCGCCGGAACCGGGCCGTCACGGTCGATGACCTGACCGGCGCGGATGGCGGCGGCGCGGCCGAAGACCACCAAGTCGATCAGCGAGTTCGAACCAAGGCGGTTGGCGCCGTGCACCGAAGCGCAACCGGCTTCGCCGACGGCCATCAGACCCGGCAGCACACGCTCCGGATTGTTGCTGTCGGCGTTCAGCACTTCGCCCCAGTAGTTCGTCGGAATGCCGCCCATGTTGTAGTGGACGGTCGGCAGAACCGGGATCGGATCACGGGTCACGTCGACACCGGCGAAGATGCGGGCGCTCTCGGAAATGCCCGGAAGACGCTCATGCAGCACGGCCGGATCGAGATGGTCGAGGTGCAGGAAGATATGGTCCTTGTTCTTGCCGACGCCGCGTCCCTCGCGGATCTCAAGCGTCATGCAGCGCGAGACGACGTCGCGCGACGCAAGGTCCTTCGCCGAGGGAGCATAGCGTTCCATGAAGCGCTCACCCTCGGAGTTGACGAGATAGCCACCTTCCCCGCGGGCGCCTTCGGTGATCAGGCAGCCCGAACCGTAGATGCCGGTCGGGTGAAACTGAACGAACTCCATATCCTGCAGCGGCAGGCCGGCGCGGGCCACCATGCCACCACCGTCGCCGGTGCAGGTATGGGCCGAAGTCGCCGAGAAATAGGCGCGGCCGTAGCCGCCGGTCGCCAGCACCACCATCTTGGCGGCGAAGCGATGGATCGTGCCGTCGTCGAGGCACCAGGCAACGACGCCGGTGCAGCGGCTGCCGTCATCGGACATGATGAGGTCGAGCGCAAAGTACTCGATGAAGAATTCCGCGTTGTTGCGCAGCGACTGGCCATAGAGCGTGTGCAGGATGGCGTGGCCGGTACGGTCGGCAGCAGCGCAGGTGCGCTGCACCGGCGGTCCCTCGCCGTAGTTCTGCATGTGGCCGCCGAACGGGCGCTGATAGATCTTGCCTTCCTCGTTACGCGAGAAGGGCACGCCGTAGTGCTCGAGTTCGTAGACCGCCTTCGGCGCTTCCATGACCATGTACTGCATGGCATCGACGTCGCCGAGCCAGTCGGAGCCCTTGACGGTGTCGTAGAGGTGCCACTGCCAGCTGTCGGGCGTCATGTTGCGCAGCGAAGCAGCAATGCCGCCCTGGGCGGCAACCGTGTGCGAGCGGGTCGGGAAGACCTTGGTGATGCAGGCGGTGCGGAAGCCCTGCTCGGCCATGCCGAGCGTGGCGCGCAGGCCGGCGCCGCCGGCGCCGACGACGATCACGTCATAGGAATGATCGACATATTTGTAGGCCTTGCCGTTTTGAGCAGCCCCATTCTGAGCGGATGAGTTCGGTGCCATGATGCATTTATCCTACGAACGCGATCTTCAGAATGGCGAAAAGACAGAGCCCCGCCAGAATGACCGCGAAAAACGTGTTGAGCATGAGAAGGACGATCTTGCCGAATTCGCCGTGCACGTAGTCCTCGATAATGACCTGCATACCGAGCTTCATGTGAATGATGCCGGAGATCACCATCAGGCCGAAGATCACGGCGACGAGCGGGTTCGACAGCGCGTGCACGACTTCCGCATAAGGCGCGCCGGCGTAGACCATCAGGAAGATGACGAAGAAAATGAAGAGCGGAACGTTGGCGACGGCGGTCAGGCGCTGGCGCCAGAAATGATCGGTCCCTTCCTTGGCGGAACCGAGACCGCGGACTTTGCCCAAAGGGGTGCGCATATCCATGAGAAATATCCTCTAAAGCATAATCCCGAAAGGCATCCCTGCGCTTCCGGAAACGATCATGCCAGTTCAACCCAGCCGGATGGCGATGCCGATGACCCAGACCAATACGGTCAGACAGATCGAGGCGATGATCGTGATCTTGGCCATCTTCGTCGAAACGGCAGGGTCGAAACCATAGCCGAGATCCCAGACGAAATGGCGCATCCCGCCGAGCATGTGATGCAGCAGCGCCCAAGTATAGCCGAACAGGATGATCCGGCCGATGATCGAGCCCATGATCCAGTTGACCAGATCGAAATAGCCCTGGCCGGTCGCAGCGGCGATCAGCCACCAGGCAACCAGCACCGTGCCGAAGTAGAGCGCGCCGCCGGTAATACGGTGGACGATCGACATGACCATGGTGGGAATTGGTTTGTAGATTTGCAGATGCGGCGACAAGGGCCGGTTTTGTGTGACGTTCGCCATCAGAACCTCGCGGCGTTACGATACGCTTAGAACCCGGAACTCCGGGGCAACGCGCGCACAGGACGTGCAGTGTGCGTTGCATCATTGCGACCATTAATCGCGGAAATGCCTATCGACAAGCACAATTGATGCCCGCATCGAATTTAATCGATTGGGATCGCTCTGCACTTTAGCGAGCATGCAAAGACGGACTCATCATTCCGGGCTGTTTACCATTTCGTCAACCCTGACGTGGACTTCGCGCCGCTCTTGAGGCAATCTGCCGTTAAGATTTCATTAACGGATGGAAACGGAGCGAATCATGAGCTCGCATCTTTTCAAGGCGGCAGTGCTCGTTTTAACGGCAGCGGCCACCGTTTCCGCGACCTCGGCACTCGCGGGCGATTATCGTCACTGGCACCATCACGATCGTTCAGGCCTCGTGCGCTTGCCACAAATAGCGCCTTCGCTGGGCCTTACGCAGCAGCAGCCGGCCAGAATCATGCTCATGGACAGGCATGAAGCGGCAAGCACTGGCACCTATGCCGGCACAGCCGATGTCTATCGGGCCAATGGCGGAACTTACGTCGTCGGTTATAGCGACTACGACCCCTACGCACGTCCGGCAATGCCGCAGCCGAGACCGCGCGCCAAGGTCATCAACGTCCGCTATGCTCCGGATCCATGTTCGCATGAAGCCGGTGTCTGCGTGATTCGCCCCTGAGGTCCTCAAGACCGGATCAGGAAAATGCGCCGGTGTTTCCGTCGGAAATGACCCAAGGCCCGGGCGACTGATTGCCCTTAAACGGCGAGAAATCGCCAGACCGTCGTTTTCTTGACTTCGCTATCCTCCAGCGCCCGCGTGACAGGCACATGATAGGTCGCCTGCGGTTCCAGACGATCTTTCGGAAGATAGGCCCGGCCGGGATCGCCGACCAGAACCGCCCTACCTTCTCCCGCCAGGCCGCGCAGCCAGGGAACAAGGCTCGCCGCAAAATCGCGATCGTAAAAAACGTCGCCGGCAAGAATGACGTCCGCCTCGACGAGGCGGCCAATGATGTCTTCTCCGGAAAAATCCACGGCGACGTCGTTTTCGACAGCATTCAGCCGGATCGCCGTACCCGCCCAGGGATCGATATCGACCGCAAGCACATGGCTCGCGCCTGCGCGCTTGGCTGCTATAGCGACAAGCCCGGAGCCGCTGGCGAAATCAAGTACTCGTCTGCCGGCAACACTTTCCGGATGATCGAGGATATAGCGCGCCAGACCCTGGCCGCCCGCCCAGGCAAAGGCCCAGAAAGGCGGTGGCAGACCGATCTCTTCCAGCTCCTCCTCCGTCTTCAGCCAGAGTTCATGCGCTTCGCTCGCAAGATGCAGCCGGATTTCCGGCACATGCGGCGACGTCATCAGGCTGGTATTGGCGTGGATGAAGCTTTCCGGATCGGTTTTCACTTAACCTCCAGCCGGATCAGACCGGCGGATTGTCCAGACCGCCCATGCGGCAGACCTCGAGCCACTCCTCATCCGTTACCGGCTGCACCGAAAGCCGCATGGAAGTAACAAGCGCCATCTGCGAGAGCTTCGGATTGGCCTTGACGTCCTTGAGTGTCACGGGATTCGGCATGTCGCGAACGGCGCGGATATCAACGCATTCCCAGCGAAGATCATCCTTGGCGGTCGAATCCGGATGCGCCAGCGCGCAGACTTCGACGATGCCGACAATCTCCAGCCCGTCATTGGAGTGATAGAAGAAGCCCTTGTCGCCGATCTGCATGGCCCGCATGTTGTTGCGGGCGAGATAATTGCGCACGCCGGTCCACTCGGTCCCCTTGTCGCCGGCCTCTTTCTGCTGCTGCCACGACCATGAGGCCGGCTCGGATTTATAAAGCCAGTGCGCCATGTCTCATGCCTCCGGATTGTTGAAAACCCAGTTGAATGGCTTGATCTCGACGCTCTCGAACAATCCGGCCTTGGCATAAGGATCGGCATCTGCGATGGCGACCGCCGCTTCGACGCTATCGGCCTTGACGACCACCAGGCTGCCGTTCGGCTTGCCTTCGCTATCGAGAAAAGGACCAGCCATCTTTAGCGTGCCTTCGGCATTGAGCTTGTTCAGATATTCCACATGCGCCGGGCGCGTCTCCATGCGGACGTTCAGGTAACCGGGCTTGTCCTTGCAGACAAAGGCGAACAGCATGATTGGTCTCCTTCAGATATCCAAAACTATTCCGTCGTGATCGGCCGTGTCATCAATTGCCCGATGGCTGCGGAAATGTCGAGCTTGCCGTCGATGATGGCGGAAACCGCATCGGTGATCGGCATGTCGACGCCGAGTCCGTGCGCAAGCCGAGCCGCGATCGAGGCAGCATAGGCGCCTTCGACCAGAGTGCCGTGCGCCGGATCGACCGTATCCCCTTCGCCAAGCGCGATGCCGAAGCGCAGATTGCGGGATTGATGGCTTGTGGCCGTCAGCACGAGGTCGCCAAGACCGGACAGCCCACGCACCGTTTCCGCCTTGCCACCCTTGGCCGCGACGAAGCGCGACATCTCGGCGAGGCCACGGCTTATGAGCGCCGCCCGCGCCGAATCGCCGATGCCCCGGCCTTCGACGATGCCGCAGGCAATGGCGAGAACATTCTTCAAAGCGCCACCGAGCTGCACGCCGATACGGTCATCCGATGCATAGAGACGGAATGTCGGGCCTGAAATCGCCTGCGCGAGCCTTTCGGCAACGGCCATGTCGGCCGCGGCGATCGCCATGGCCGTCGGCAGGCCCTTGGCGATGTCGGCGGCAAAGCCGGGCCCGGAAAGCACGGCGATGGCATGCTGCGGCAGCTCCCGCTCGAGCATGTCGGTCAAAAGGTCGCCGGAGACCTTGTCTATGCCCTTGGCGCAGGTGACAATGATGGCGTCCTTGCCGAGATAAGGGCCGTAATGCCTGGCCGCATCCGCCTGCGCCTGTGAGGGCATGGCGAAGAGGACGATATCGGCACTGGAAATAGAGTCCGCTTCAGCGGAAAAGTGCAGCGAATCCGGAAGCTCGATACCGGGAAGAACCGCATCATGCATGCGATCGGTGGCGAGATCCTTCATCAATCCGGCATTGCGTCCGACGAGCGTCACGTCGCTGCGTCCGGTGAGCGCGATGACGGCGGCAAGCGCCGTGCCGAAAGCGCCGGCGCCAATGACTACGATCCGTTCGTTGCCGCTCATGCCTTCGCTCCTCGTTTGCCATGGCCCAGGAGGGTTTCCGCCTTCTGATCCAGCGGCCAGCGCGAGCGCGGCTGCACATCGAGATCGTCAGGTGCGGCACCCGTCGCCATGCGCTCCAGCCCGGCCCAGGCGATCATGACGGCGTTATCGGTACACAATCTCAATGGCGGCGCGATGAAGCGAAAGCCGTTGGCGTCACAAAGCTCCTGCAAGGTGCGGCGCAGCTCGAGATTGGCGGCAACGCCACCTGCCACGACAAGCGACGGCTTTTCCTCCGTCTTCGGAAACTCCGTCTTGAAGCGCTGCAGGCCGCGGCCGATCCGGTCCTTCAATGTGCGCGAAATCGCCTTCTGGAAGGAGGCGCAGATGTCGGCGATATCCTGCTGGGTGACGGGAGCAATCGCCGTTGCCGCCTGTCGCACGGCCGTCTTGAGGCCTGAGAACGAAAAATCGAGGCGTGCTTCGCCCACAAGCGGCCGCGGGAGATCGAAGCGATCCGGGTTGCCGTCTTTCGCAGCGGCCTCCACGGCTGGGCCACCGGGATAGGGCAGCCCCAAAAGCTTGGCCGTCTTGTCGAAGGCTTCGCCCAGCGCATCGTCGATAGTCGTCCCCCAGCGCTCATATTCGCCAACGCCGCGCACCAGGATA
>NZ_JAELTU010000107.1 GCF_016429015.1 Rhizobium sp. ASV20 | reverse complement strand
CGACAAGGGCAAGACGGCCGTTGCCGCCCAGAGCGAAATCGTAGCGCTTTCGCCGACGAGCTTCTTGATGCTCGCACGCGACAGCAACAATGGCTACGGCCAGAAGGGCGACAAGTCGATCTATCGCAGCATCGTCGCTGTCGACGCATCCGCTGCCACCGACATTGCCGGCGGCAAGTTCGACGGCGACACGGCCGTCGCTCCGAAGGGCGTTCTCGATCCCTCGGTCAAGCCCGCTGTCCTCAGCCAGTTCATCGACATCAACGACAGCGCTGATCTTGCTCGCTTCGGCCTTCACAACGGCGCTCCGAACGATCGCAACAATCTCTCGGAAAAATGGGAAGCCATGTCGCTTGCCAGCGTCCAGGACCCGAAGCTGCCGGATGATTACTTCCTGTTCGTCGCCAACGACAACGACTTCATCACCCAGGACGGCTTCCAGGTCGGCGCCGCCTACAAGGATGATAGTGGCGCTGACGTCGACACCATGTTCCAGGTGTTCCAGGTCACCATTCCGGGCATCGCTATCAAGTGAGATCGTGACACAGGGATGGACGCGGCAAACGCGTCCATCTGCTCATCCCGCCCGCAGAAAGCGGATCGCCTCGTCGCGGCGGAAGAGATAGAGCAGGGTGCGCACCGCCGCACCACGTTCGCTTGTCAGCTCCGGGTCGCGCTCGATCAGATAGGCGGCATCCTTGCGAGCGATTTCCAGAAGATCGGCATGGGCCTCGAGGCTGGCAATGCGGAAACCTGGCGTGCCGGACTGGCGCGTACCCAAAAGCTCGCCTTCTCCGCGCAGCTTCAAATCCTCTTCGGCAATGCGAAAGCCATCCTCGGTGTCGCGCATGATGGACAGCCTAGCGTGTCCGGTCTCTCCGAGCGGTCCCTTGTAGAGCAGGATGCAGGTGGAGGCCTCGTCACCACGTCCGACGCGCCCACGCAACTGATGCAGCTGTGCCAGGCCGAAACGCTCGGCATGTTCAATGACCATGATCGTCGCGTCCGGCACGTCGACACCGACTTCCACCACCGTCGTCGCGACCAGCAGGCGGATCTCGCCATTCTTGAAAGCCATCATCACAGCGTCTTTTTCCTGCCCGCTCATCCGGCCGTGAATGAGGCCGATCCCTGGGCCGAGCGCCTTGGTCAGTGTTTCATGCCGCTCCTCGACAGACATTAAATCGGATTCTTCGGATTCTTCCACAAGTGGGCATATCCAATAGGCTTTTTTACCTTCGGAAAGCGCACTTCTGAGGCGCGCGACGATATCGCCGGTTCGCTCGTTCGGGATGGTGATCGTCTGGATCGGCTTGCGGCCCGCCGGCTTCTCGGTGAGTTTTGAAACGTCCATGTCGCCGAAAGCGGCGAGGACCAGCGTTCGCGGGATCGGCGTCGCGGTCATGACGAGCATATGCGGCGAGATGCCCTTGGCGGTCAGGCGCAGGCGCTGGTGAACCCCGAAGCGATGTTGCTCGTCGACGACGGCCAGCATGAGGTTGGCATAGGCGACGCTATCCTGAAACAATGCGTGCGTGCCGATGACGATCTGTGCTTCGCCGGAGGCGATGCGTTCCAGGATCGCATCACGCTCACGTCCCTTCGTGCGACCTGTCAGAACTTCGACGGAAAGGTTTGCACTTGCTGCGAATTTCGAGATCGTTGCATAATGTTGGCGTGCCAAAATTTCGGTCGGGGCCATCAGCACGGCCTGGCCGCCGCTTTCGATGACGGCAGCAATCGCCATCAAGGCAACAAGCGTCTTTCCCGCGCCGACATCGCCCTGCAGCAGCCGCAGCATGCGCTCCGTGCCGGCCATATCTTTGAGAATATCCGCAACCGCGTCGCGCTGACTGTTGGTCATGGAGAAGGGTAAGGATTCCAATATCTTGCTGCTGATTTCTCCAGTAGCATGCACGGGCTGCCCGGCAACTTTGCGCAGCCTTTGGCGCACGAGCGCGAGCGACAATTGCCCCGCTAGGAATTCATCATAGGCAAGCCGGCGGCGCGCCGGTGCCTGCGGGTCGATATCGGACGCGTCTCGCGGCGCATGCAGCATGTGAAAGCTGTCGGAAATCGAGGGGAAGCCCTGTTTCTGCGTAAGAGCGATATCATCCCATTCGGGCAATTGCGGAATACGCGGCAGCGCCGCTTCGATGGTCTTGCGCAGGAACTTAGGTGTCAGGCCCGCGGTCAGCGGATAGACCGGTTCGACCAGCGGCAGGTTCTCCGCCTCGCTCTCCCGCATGATATAGTCGGGATGCACCATGGAGGGGCGGCCGTTGAACCAGTCGACCTTGCCGCTGACAGTGACGGTCTCGTCGACAGGCAGCTGCTTTTCCAGCCACTGCGCCTTGCCGCGGAAGAAGACCAGCGCAAGCTCGCCGGTTTCGTCATGCAGATAGACACGGTAGGGCACATTGCTGCGCGCATTGGGCGGCGGCTGATGTCGGTCGACGCGGCCGGTAATGGTGACAATGGTCCCCTGCGGCGCTCTGGCGATGCCCGGCTGCTCGCGCCGATCTATGATCGAATGCGGCGCGTGGAAGATGAGGTCGACGACACGGCAGTCGTCGATCGTCTCGCGGTCGAGCAGCTTCACCAGCAGCTCGGATACCTTCGGCCCGACGCCTGATAGCGAAGAGATGGAGGCAAACAACGGGTCGAGGATGGCGGGACGCATGGTGGGCAAAATGCGACGGGTAGGGCGCATTTGGCAAGGGCTGGCGGAGAACTCGGCGACATCAGGCCGAACACTCCCCGGAAAATTGCATCGCAGGTGCTTTTTTCTGAAAAACCGGTTCCCACCTTAGTGCGCTGGTTTTATAGAGACGCATCAACATAAAGGTGTTTTTGATGACTGGGCTGACCCTCAGCAGTGCCGATCTCGATCCTCGCCGCCGGCGCATCCTTTTCCGCTGTTGGCATCGCGGTATCCGCGAGATGGATCTCGTCTTCGGCCAGTTTGCCGACAATGAGTTGCCGAACCTCCCCGAGGCCGATCTCGATGAACTCGAGCGTATCATGGCCGAGGAGGACAATGATCTGCTCAAGTGGATCCTCGGCAGCGAGCCGACGCCGCAGCATCTGCAGACGCCACTCTTCGAGCGCCTGGCATCCTACAAGCCAGATTTCGAAGAGACCGCCGAAAGGTTTGGACTGACGAAATGATCCCTGGTTTCGACGCGAAGAAGGTGCTCGCCGCAAGCGAGCCGCTGACGGTCGGTCATGTTCCGGCCGGCATGGAGCCATTCCTGCTTGCCGATCTGGCACGAGCCGGCCAGCCGGTCGCCTATGTCATGTCCGATGGTCAGCATATGGCTGATGTCGAACAGATGCTTGGCTTCATCGCGCCCGAAATACCGGTTCTCACTCTTCCCGCCTGGGACTGCCTTCCCTATGACCGCGTCTCGCCGAGCTCCGATACCTCGGCCCGCCGCCTGGCTGCACTCTCCGGCCTGATCGCGCATCATCGCAAGCCACATGCGGCAATCGTGCTGGTCACGGTCAATGCCATGCTGCAGAAGGTCGCGCCGCAGGATGTGATCGAAAGCCTGGCGTTTTCGGCTCGTCCCGGCAATCAGGTACGGATGGATGATATTGCCAGCCGCCTGGAGCGCAATGGTTTCGATCGCGTCGCGACCGTGCGAGAAGTCGGCGAATTCGCCGTTCGCGGTGGCATTCTCGACGTCTTCGTTCCGGGCACGGAAGAGCCGGTTCGTCTCGATTTCTTCGGCGATACGCTGGAAAGCATCCGCAGCTTCGATCCGGCCAGCCAGCGCACGACGGGGCAGGTGCGCTCGCTCGATCTCAATCCGATGAGCGAAGTGACGCTGACGCCGGATACGATCAGCCGCTTCCGCAAGAATTATCTTTCGGCCTTTGGCGCCGCCACGCGCGACGATGCGCTCTATGTCGCCGTGTCCGAAGGTCGCCGCTACGCCGGCATGGAACATTGGCTGCCGCTCTTCTACGAGAAGCTCGAAACGGTCTTCGATTACCTCAAGGGCTTCCGGCTGGTCACGGATCATACCGTTCGTGAGGCCGCCGAGGAGCGCTCCAAGCTCGTTTTCGACTATTACGATGCCCGCCTGAATTCGGGTCAGCAGGGCAAGGGCCAGATGGCACAGGGCACGCCCTATAAGCCTGTGACGCCGGGGCAGCTCTATCTCGACGGCAAGGCCTTCGGCAACGCGCTCGATGCCTTCAGCGCTATCCGCATCTCTCCCTTCAACGAACACGAGGGCGAGGCGCGCCGCGTTATCAGCCTCGAAGCCCGGCAGGGACCGCGCTGGGCGCGTTCCGCGACCGATAGCGCCGACAGCGAGCGCGTCAACGTCTTCGACGCCGTCGTCAAGCACATCGCCGACAAGCGGGCTGGGGGCGGCAAAGTGCTGATTTCAGCCTGGACCGAGGGGTCGCTCGACCGGCTGCTGCAGGTGCTGTCGGAGCATGGTCTGGCGCGCGTCAAGACGATCGAGGCCTTCAAGGATCTTGGCGGCCTGGCGAAAGGCGAGGCGGCAGCCGCCGTGCTCAGCCTGGAAGCTGGTTTCGAGGCTGGCGATCTCATCGTCATCGGCGAGCAGGATATTCTCGGCGACCGCATGGTACGCCGCTCCAAGCGCCGCAAGCGCGCCGCCGATTTCATCTCGGAAGTGGCGGGGCTTGATGAGGGTTCGATCGTCGTCCACGCCGAGCACGGCATCGGCCGTTTCGTCGGGCTGAGAACCATCGAGGCAGCCGGTGCTCCGCATGCCTGTCTCGAATTGCTGTATGCCGACGACGCCAAGCTATTTCTGCCGGTCGAAAACATCGATCTTCTCTCACGCTATGGCGGCGAAGGCACCGAGGCCCAGCTCGACAAGCTTGGCGGCGGCGCCTGGCAGATGCGCAAGGCTAAGCTCAAGAAGCGCCTGCTCGATATGGCCGGCGCCTTGATCCGCATTGCGGCCGAACGCCTGACCCGGCACGCACCGGTGCTCAGCACTCCAGACGGCCTCTACGATGAATTCGCCGCCCGTTTCCCCTACGACGAGACCGAAGATCAGATGAACGCCATCGAGGCCGTGCGCGACGATCTCGGCGCTGGTCGGCCGATGGATCGCCTCGTCTGCGGCGACGTCGGCTTCGGCAAGACTGAGGTCGCGCTGCGTGCCGCTTTCGTCGCGGCCATGAACGGTGCGCAAGTCGCCGTCGTCGTGCCGACGACGCTGCTGGCCCGTCAGCATTTCAAGACCTTCTCCGAGCGTTTCCGTGGGCTGCCGATCCGCATCCAGCAGGCGTCCCGTCTCGTCGGCACCAAGGAGCTGGCGCTGACCAAGAAGGAAGTTTCCGAGGGCAAGACGGATATCGTGGTCGGCACGCATGCGCTGCTTGGCGCCGGTGTCCAGTTCGCCAATCTCGGCCTGCTCGTCATCGATGAGGAGCAGCATTTCGGCGTCAAGCACAAGGAGCGCCTGAAGGAGCTGAAAAGCGACGTGCATGTGCTGACGCTATCGGCAACGCCGATCCCGCGCACGCTGCAGCTTGCCATGACCGGCGTGCGCGAGTTGTCGCTCATCACCACGCCACCGGTCGACCGCATGGCCGTGCGCACCTTCATCTCGCCCTTCGATTCTCTTGTCATCCGCGAAACGCTGATGCGCGAGCATTATCGCGGCGGCCAGAGCTTCTATGTCTGCCCGCGCCTTGCCGATCTCGCCGATATCCACGCCTTCCTGCAGTCGGATGTGCCGGAGCTGAAGGTGGCGGTCGCGCACGGTCAGATGCCGGCTGGCGAGCTGGAAGACATCATGAACGCCTTCTATGAGGGCCGCTACGATGTGCTGCTCTCCACGACCATCGTTGAATCCGGCCTGGACGTGCCCACGGCCAACACGCTTATCGTCCACCGCGCTGACATGTTCGGCCTGGCACAGCTCTATCAGCTCCGCGGCCGCGTCGGCCGTTCCAAGGTTCGCGCCTTCGCGCTCTTCACGCTGCCGGTCAACAAGGTGCTGACCACAACGGCGGAACGGAGGCTCAAGGTGTTGCAATCGCTGGATACGCTCGGTGCGGGTTTCCAGCTCGCCAGCCACGATCTCGATATCCGCGGTGCCGGCAACCTGCTCGGCGAGGAACAGTCGGGCCATATCAAGGAAGTCGGCTTCGAGCTTTACCAGCAAATGCTTGAGGAAGCTGTCGCCGAGGTGAAGGGCGTCGATGAAATCCAGGATACCGGCTGGTCGCCGCAGATTTCTGTCGGCACGCCTGTCATGATCCCCGACGCCTATGTACCGGATCTGCATCTGCGCATGGCGCTCTATCGCCGCCTGGGTGAAATCACCGAAATCAAGGAGATAGATGGTTTCGGTGCCGAAATGATCGACCGTTTCGGGCCGATGCCGATCGAAGTCCAGCATCTGCTGAAGATCGTCTACATCAAGTCGCTCTGCCGCATCGCCAATGTCGAGAAGCTGGATGCCGGCCCGAAGGGCGTCGTCGTGCAGTTCCGCAACAAGGAATTCCCGAACCCGGCCAATCTCGTCGGCTACATCGCCAAGCAGGGTACGATGGCAAAGATCCGTCCTGACCATAGCGTATTCTTGACGCGCGACCTGCCAACGCCGGAAAAGCGTCTGCAGGGAGCAGCAGTTGTCATGACGCAGCTGGCGGAACTGGCGAAGTAAGGAGAGGCCGCTTCGTTTTGCGGCCCTTGCCAAAGAGCATTTCTGCCCCGGCGGCTATCTGCTGCGCGGGGCAGAAATCTGTTGTGCGCGTCAGGCCGCCTGAGAGCGATGAGCTGCATCCGGAACGCGCGCTATTACCTTGATTTCAAAATCGAAACCCGCCAGCCAATTAACGCCGATCGCGGTCCAGTTCGGGTAGGGTGCTTCGCTGAAGATCCTGTTTTTGACAGCCATGATCGTTCCGAACTGGTTCTCCGGGTCAGTGTGGAACGTCGTGACGTCGACAATATCATCGAAAGTGCAGCCGGCCGCCTCCAAGGTTGCTCGCAGATTGTCAAAGGCGAGCTGGACCTGACGCTCGAAATCCGGCTCCGGGCTCCCATCTGCGCGGCTGCCGACTTGACCCGAGACGAATAGAAGATCGCCGGAGCGGATTGCTGCGGAATAGCCATGTTCTTCGTAGAGAGCATGCCTATCGGCAGGAAAGATCGCATTGCGTTTCGTCATTGCAGCCTGCTTTCGTTTGCGTTGATAGAAGAAATTGAAGGGCCGCAATCTTGTGCGCGGCATTTAAAAGCACCGTTTCATTTGATATACGATGCGTATGTGAAATAGTGTCGCGTGCGCCGCATGTCAATTCAAATACGATGCGTATGTGAGATTTGAGGGTAGAATGGCCAAACGCCTGGAAACGATGGAAGAGAATCGCAACAAGCTCGTTGCCGCCGCGCGAAGAGCTTTCGCCGATAAGGGATTCGCTGCCGCGTCGATGGATGAGTTGACAGCGGATGTCGGACTGACGAGGGGCGCTCTCTATCACAATTTCGGCGACAAGAGGGGGCTGCTTGCCGCTGTCGTCCATCAGATCGACAGCGAAATGGCCCTGCGGGCCAAGGAGATCGCCAGACGGGCAGATGGTGATTGGCAGAGACTGTTGGCCGAAGGCGAAGCCTATATAGAAATGGCTCTCGATCCGGAGGTTCAGCGCATTGTATTGCTCGACGGCCCGGCGGTGTTGGGTGATCCATCGAAATGGCCCAGTCAGAACAGCTGTCTCGCCGCGACCCGGCAGACGGTTGCAGCACTTCTGGAGCGCAAGGTCATTAAGCCGCTTGATGAGGAAGCTGCCGCCCGGCTCCTCTCAGGGGCAGCTTTGAATGCCGCCCTCTGGGTTGCTGCGAGCGACAATCCCACGGAAGTGCTTCCCAAGGCGATAGAGGCATTCCGGGCGATAGCGTCAGGATTGCTGGCCACGTATCAAAACTGAACTGCTATTCGCCCCGCAAAGCTGCTGAGCAATGATCGGAAGTTGCAGGTGAGCAGTTGCCCTCGTGTCCGCTTGCTTAAAAAGTGCCGGCGAAAGTCGATGCTGCCAGCAAGACGCCCGTAAGGATATTCGCCAGGAATAGCCGGTAGTTGATCTCCGGACGAGCGATATCGATACGCCAGATCTGCCAGCCAAGGTGCGCGGCGATAATGAGCATTCCGATGCCATAGGCCGGCGACATGCCGATCAACCACCCGCCAGCAGACCATGCCGCAACCGTAAGAGCGTAGAACAGACCAATATAGATTTTGCCGCGCTCGCCGAAGAGGATCGCTGTGGACTTCAAGCCGAGACGCGTATCATCTCGAACATCGACATAGGCATAAACGGTGTCGTAGCCGATCTGCCAGGCAATTGCGCCAAGCCACATCAGAATCGCACCGGTTGGTATTGCGCCGGTGACTTCCGACCACGCCATCAACATTCCCCAATTGAACGCTGCACCCAGTACCGCTTGAGGCCAATGCGTGAAGCGTTTGCAGAGCGGATAAATGAAGACCAGCGGCAGGACGCAGATTGCGACAAGGCGTGTAAAGGGCGTCAGGAAAAAGAGAAGCGACGCGGCGAGCGCGAGTTCTGCCGCAAGAAACGCTACGGCCTGCGGCAAGCCTATCTGGCCGCTCGCCAATGGCCGTAAGCGGGTGCGTTCGACGTGGCCGTCGAATTTCCGATCGGCGATATCGTTGACGGTCGAACCCGCGCTTCTCATCAGCAAGGCGCCGAGAGAGAAGATCAACAGATGCCGGAAGTCTGGAAAAGCATGCGACGCCTGGATAAGCGCTGCCCAGCAGGGAAAAAGCGTCAACCATGTGCCAACGGGTCGATCGAGACGCGCGAGCCGTGCATAGGGTCGCCATGCCGACGGCAAATGACGATCTACCCAGTCTCCGGGTTTTATGTCGCTTAGGTCCGGGCGGCTGGAAATATGCATCGTCGAAATCCAGTGGCTGAGTCGATGATGCAAAATAGAGATTTTTGCCTATGCCGCAACGACCGCGAGCGGCATAGCGCCATCCGGCAGGCAATGCGCCAATCCGAATATGCGATCAAGCGGTTAGCAATCGCCGGTCAATTCATCCCGGCCCGCGCCTCGGCCTTCATCTTGGCGATATCACGCAGCGCTTCAGCAAGCACATCCGGCGTCTGGGCGCCGCTGACGGCATATTGCTGGTCGAAGATAAAGAACGGGACGCCGGTGACGCCGATTTTCTGGGCAGCTTCGATCTCGCCGATGATGAGGTCGCGGTCGGCATCCGAGGCAAGCAGCGTTGCGACGACGGATCTGTCGAGCCCGGCCTTTTCAGCGATATCGAGCAGAACTGCATGGTCACCGACATTGCGGCCTTCTTCGAAATTGGCCTTGAACAGCGCGTCGACGACCTTGTCCTGCTTTTCGCGGCTCTCGGTTACGGCCCAATGGATGAGGCGATGCGCGTCGAGTGTATTGGGGCCGATCTTGATGGCGTCGAAATCGAACTTGATTCCCACCTCGCGGCCGAGATCCGTCAACATCTTGTGCCCCTGCGCGACACGTTCCGCGCCGCCGAGCTTCTGCTCCAGCGCCTTCTTCTGGTCGACGCCTTCGGGCGGGTAGTCCGGGTTCAGGCGATAAGGCCGCCAGTTGAGGTCGACGCCCACAGTATCCTGCACCTCGGCAATCGCCAGCTCCAGGCGGGCCTTGCCGACATAGCACCATGGGCAGACGACGTCCGAGACGATGTCGATCGTGATGCGTTCCATGGCTTTTCCTTTCGGTTTCCGGTTTGTCTTCACCATCTAGGCTTTTGTGCCGATGGCTTCAACCGGTTACCGAAAGGGAACCGGTGTGGACGCGGCGCCTATTTTTGCGCGGACGCGTCCCACCAGGTTGGCAGGTAGTAGCCATAGAGCGGCAGTGTGTCGGGATGGTCGATCCGGTTTCGACGCGCCACCCATTGCTGCGCGATATGATAAAGCGGCACGATGTAGTAGCCGGAAATCAGAAATCGATCGAAGGATCGCACCGAATCACGGAAATCGTCGGCCGAATGGGCGGTGAGAAAGTGATTGATCAATGTATCGACGTCCGGATCGGCAACACCGGCGAAATTGTTGCTGCCCGGCGTCTTCGCGGCAACGGAACCCCAGCGCCCGACCTGCTCGATGCCCGGTGATAGCGACGATGGGTAGGATTTGATCACCATGTCGTAATCGTAGTTGATCGTCCTCAGCTGATACTGCGAATCATCGACGGTACGAATGGTGACTGCGATGCCGAGGAGCGCCAGGGATCGGCGATAGGGAAGCGCCAGACGCTCCTGCTCGGCGTTCTGCGTCAGTATCTCGAAGCTGAGCTGCCGCCCAGCCTTATCGACCATCTTTTCTCCCTGGATCGTGTAGCCGCCTTCCTTCAGCAGTTTCACGGTCTTACGCAGGATGGAGCGGTCGCGGCCCGAACCGTTGCTCACGGGCAGCTTGTAGCTGCCATCAAGCACGTCTGGGTCGATGCGATCCTTGATCGGACCGAGCATGGCGAGTTCGCGCGCGTCGGCAGGGACGCCGAAGGACGACAAGTCAGAATTCTGCCAATAGCTCTGCGTCCGCGTATACGCGCCGGAGAACAGGCTGCGATTGAGCCATTCGAAGTCGAAAGCGAGTGTCAGGCCCTCCCGAACCTTCTTATCTGCGAAGATCGGGCGGCGTGTATTGAAGACGAATCCGAGCATGCCGCTTGGCGTTTTCGGCGTGAATGTCTCTTTGACGACCGCTCCCGAACCGACGGCGGGGAAATTATAGGCCTGCCGCCAATGGCCGGGACTGCCGTCCGGATAGATATCGATATCGCCCTTCTTGAAGGATTCGAACAGCGCAGTGTCCTGGAGGAAATAATTGACTGCGATCTCGTCGTAATTGTCGATCCCGATCTTTGAGGGCAGCTGCCTTCCCCAATAGTTGGGATCGCGCTCGAAGACGATGCGCAGACCGGGATCGATACTCTTCACCCGATAAGGGCCGGAGCCGATCGGGATATTAAGTGTCGTCCGGTCGAAATTGTCAGGATCGACTGCATGCTTCGGCAGGATGGGCAGCGACGACGCGATGATCAGCGGTGTTTCGCGATTGGCCCTCTCGTTGAAGCGGATCATAACGCTGTGCTCGCCGACTTTCTCAATGCTGGCGATCGTTTCCAGCCAGGAAGAAAAGGGGATGCGGCCCTTCTCGCGCAGTAGCTGGAATGTGAAAATCACATCGTCCGGCGTTACCGGCTGTCCGTCCGACCATTTGGCGTCGGGATTGAGGTTGAATTGGATATAGCTTCGGCTTTCATCCCATTCGACCGTCTGCGCCAGTAGGCCGTAGAGCGTGAACGGCTCGTCGCGGGAGCGTACCATGAGCGACTCATAGGAGAGGTTGCCGTATTCCGGATCCCACATGCCGCGCGCCGTCGTGCGCATGCTCTTCAGAATGAAGGGATTGAGATTGTCGAAGGTCCCGACGACGCCGTAATTGATGCGGCCGCCCTTTTTGACATCTGGATTGGCGTAGGGGAAATGCTTGAAGTCTGCCGGCAGCGCCGGATCTCCGTGCATGGCGATGCCATAGAGCGGTTGGGCCGCGACGGCGTTGCACAATGTTGCGAAGAACAGGAAAACAGCGATCCGGAGCGCTTGCATGGCATCCTTTCCGGTAAGGGGTACGATTCGCCCGAACCTTATCATGAGCGTGCCGAATTCAACACGCGACTGCGGAATTCTTGAGACTCAACAGAAAAGGCCAAAGAAATGCTGGATATCCGCGCCGGTGCGATGTAACAGGGGGACCGGGTTTCTCGGGTCATGTATTTGCCTTATTCATTCGACAGGTGGACGACGGTTTGACCCGAATTGCATGGGACGGCACGCTGTCGTCCCGCGGCGGATTTCAGGAGGCGGTTTCGCTATGATGTTCAAGACTGACAACAAAATGCGGGCAGGTCTCTCTGCTCTGGCTCTCATGATCGGTGCAGCCATGCCGGCTGCTGCCTTTGCTCAGGATGCGTCCAACGCAGCTCCTGCCGATGGCGGTGGTGATCCCAACCAGCCTCGTCTCGGCTGGTACAAGACCTGCGCCAAGCAGGACGATGCCGATATCTGCATCGTTCAGAACCTGATCATGGCCAACAATGGCCAGCTGGTAACGGCGGTCGGCCTCATCTCCGTCGATGGCAAGGTCAACCGTAAGATCCTGCAGATTTCCGTTCCGACGGCTCGTCTGATCCCGCCCGGCATCACCATGCAGGTCGATGGCGGCAAGGGCCAGAAGCTCGATTACGCCGTCTGCCTTCCGGACAAGTGCACGGCCGAAATCCCGGTAACGGATGCGATGGTCGCTTCGCTGAAGAAGGGCACCGACGTAACCTTCACCTCGATCAACTTCCGCCGTGCGCCGAACCCGATCAAGATCTCGCTGACCGGCTTTGCTGCAGCCTTTGACGGCCCGGCAATTTCTGACTCCAAGCTCGCTGAAAGCCAGAAGAGCCTGCAGGACAGCATGCAGAAGAAGGCCGAAGAAGCTCGCAAGAAGCTCGAAGACGCTCAGAAGGCCGCCAAGCAGCAGTAAGCCGCTTAGGTCCATCTTATCGAAGAAAAGCCCGGAGCAATCCGGGCTTTTTCTTTTTGGCCGTTCTGTGAGGTGTGTAAAAGAAAAGGGAAGGCGTTGAGCACCTTCCCTTCGAAATGCTTTAATTTGTCTGCGCTTAGTGGGCGAGGCTCATCTTGGGTTTGAGCTGTCCGGTGGGCGCCTGGTCGAAAATCTGGGCGATCTGCGGGTTGCGGAGCGGGACGCCGCTCTCATCGCTGATCAAGTTCTGTTCTGATACGTAGGCGACATACTCGGTCTCGTCGTTTTCTGCGAGAAGGTGATAGAAGGGCTGGTCCTTGCTGGGCCGTACCTCGGCTGGAATGGAATTCCACCATTCCTCGGTGTTTGCGAATTCCGGATCGACATCGAAGATGACACCGCGGAAGGGGAAACTCCGGTGTCGAACCACGTCGCCAATATTGAATTTTGCGTCTCTTTGTTTCATGGCACGACTTCCTTTCGGGTAATCATGTGGTGACTTTCACCACTGATATCAAGGATTTTGCCCCCGTTCCTTCATTCAACTGTCATATTCGCGATTTGGTTCCACCCGGAGTGTCAGGCGGGCGCAGATCGTGAAAACTCCGTGCGAGAAGGGAGGCTTGCCACCTGCTTACCATTATGTAGAAAGCCCCGGCGAGCCGGGGCTTTCGTGTTTGCTATCAGACCGAATAGTACATGTCGTATTCGACCGGATGCGGGGTCATTTCATAGCGCATGACCTCCTGCATCTTCAGTTCGATGAAGGAATCGATCTGGTCGTCGTCGAAAACGCCGCCTGCGGTCAGGAACTTGCGGTCCTTGTCGAGGCTTTCCAGAGCTTCGCGCAGCGAGCCGCAAACGGTCGGGATCTTCTTCAGCTCCTTCGGCGGCAGGTCGTACAGGTCCTTGTCCATGGCCTTGCCAGGATGGATCTTGTTCTTGATGCCGTCGAGGCCGGCCATCAGCATGGCGGCGAAACCGAGATAGGGGTTGGCGGTCGGGTCAGGGAAGCGGACTTCGACGCGCTTTGCCTTCGGGTTCGAGCCGAACGGAATGCGGCAGGAAGCGGAACGGTTGCGAGCCGAATAGGCAAGCAGAACCGGAGCTTCGTAGCCCGGGACGAGACGCTTGTAAGAGTTCGTCGACGGATTGGTAAATGCGTTGATGGCCTTGGCATGCTTGATGATGCCACCGATGTAGTAGAGGCAGCTTTCAGACAGGCCTGCATATTCGTCGCCGGCGAAGGTCGGCTTGCCGGCCTTCCAGATCGACTGGTGCACATGCATGCCCGAGCCGTTGTCGCCGAAGATCGGCTTCGGCATGAAGGTTGCCGTCTTGCCGTAGGCATTGGCGACCTGATGAACGACGTACTTGTAGATCTGCATGCCGTCGGCGCTGCGGACCAGCGTGTCGAACTTGATGCCGAGTTCGTGCTGAGCGGCCGCAACTTCGTGGTGATGCTTTTCGACGGTAACGCCCATCTCGGTCAGAACCGTCAGCATTTCGGAGCGCATGTCCTGGCAGCTGTCGATCGGCGGAACCGGGAAGTAACCGCCCTTGACGCGCGGACGGTGGCCAAGGTTGCCGGTCTCGTAGTCGGTGTCGTCGTTGGACGGAAGTTCGCTGGAATCGAGCTTGAAGCCGGTGTTGTACGGATCGGCCTTGTACTTGACGTCGTCGAACACGAAGAATTCGGCTTCCGGGCCGAAGAAGGCGGTGTCGCCGATGCCGGAGGCCTTCAGATAGGCTTCGGCCTTCTTGGCAGTGCCGCGCGGATCGCGGTTATAGGCTTCGCCGGAGACCGGATCGAGAATATCGCAGAGGATGACCATCGTGGACTGTGCGAAGAACGGGTCCATGTGAACCGTGTCCGGATCGGGCATGAGCACCATGTCGGATTCGTTGATGGCCTTCCAGCCGCCGATCGAGGAGCCGTCGAACATGACGCCATCTGCGAACATGTCTTCGTCGACGCAGATCACGTCCATGGTGAGGTGCTGCAGCTTGCCCTTGGGGTCGGTGAAACGCAAGTCAACGAACTTGACGTCGTTGTCCTTGATCTGTTTCAGAATATCACTTGCGGTCGTCATTAAACTGCTTCCCTTGACTTGGATGACGATTACGAGCCTCGGCCGTTTGGGCCGGGCGGGTTAGATGGCGTCGATGCCTGTTTCACCGGTGCGGATTCGGATGACTTCCTCCACATTGGAGACGAAAATCTTTCCGTCGCCGATACGGCCGGTCTGGGCGGCCTTGCGAATGGCGTCGATCACCGCCTCCGCGTTTTCGTCTGCCAGCACGACTTCAACCTTCACTTTCGGCAGGAAATCGACGACATATTCGGCACCACGGTAAAGCTCCGTGTGACCCTTTTGACGACCGAAGCCCTTTGCTTCCGTGACGGTGATACCCTGCAGGCCGACTTCCTGAAGGGCTTCCTTCACTTCGTCGAGCTTGAAGGGCTTAATGATCGCTTCGATCTTTTTCATGAGAAAATGTCTCTCCGCTTCTCCTGTTACAGCAGGACTACTCCCCGCTCGACCAACGCATGCACGTATCGTGCCAATTGGGGAACGGCCTCCGTAAGAAATCCCGGTAAATTTGTACCGAGACGATGAATTGATGAGGATTTTTCGGAAAAATGGAAGCGATTTCGCGTCGAAATGGGTTGGATAAGCAAAATTTCGCAAAAAAGTGCAGTCTGCGTCATATTCTTGTTTCCACAAGGCCTTGAAGCGATTTGTTCAATCAATGTGCAAATGCATATTTATTGATCAAATTGACTGCCGGAATAGCGGTTGTTTTTCAGGCAGATTTCGCATCTATAATGTTTTCCCATGATGGTACCGCTCGCCGATCTACTCCTTTCTCCAGACGATATGGCCGCAGTCGATAGGGAAGCCGCTGCTTCCTCCATCGACTCCTATGGGCTCATGGAAAGGGCCGGGCAGGCTGTCGCCGCAAGCGCGCTTCGACATTTCCCCGGAGCATTACGGTTTGTGGTTCTCTGTGGGCCGGGCAACAATGGCGGTGACGGCTATGTCGCGGCACGTGCGTTGCGGCAATCGGGAGCCAACGTAGAGCTCTTCCATCTGGCTGACCCGGAGCGATTGAAGGGGGATGCGGCACGCGCCTTTGCTGATTGCCCGGTTAAGGGGGAGGCGATTGTCCAATATGCGCCTCGTGCGGGTGACGTCGTTATCGATGCCATCTTCGGTGCAGGTTTGACTCGTCCGATTCCGGCTGAAGTCGAGGCCGTGATTACGCGGGTCGGCGAGGCAGATATTCCGGTCATCGCCATCGATTTGCCCTCCGGTCTTGATGGGGCAAGCGGCCAGATCCTGGGAGCGGCCTTTCGTGCAAAGCGCACCGTGACTTTCATGACGCGTAAGCCGGGCCATCTTCTGCTGCCCGGTCGCGACCTTTGCGGCGAGCTCGAAGTCTTTGACATCGGCATTCCCGCTCGCATCGTTCGCGCCCATGCCGATAACCTGATCGGTGAGAACACGCCGGCGCAATGGCAGGCAGAGATACCGTTGGCGGGTGCCGACACGCACAAATACAAGCGCGGTCACCTGGTCGTCTTTTCCGGCGGCCCGAACGCGACGGGCGCGGCGCGCATGTCTGCTATGGCCGGACTGAAGGCTGGAGCAGGGCTCGTCACCATCGCCTCACCGCTGGAGGCAATGGCCGTCAATGCCGGCTTGCTCACGGCGGTCATGCTGCATGCCGTTGATGATGAGGCGTCGCTGCGGGCTTGGCTGGCCGATCAGCGCCTTTCGACCTTCATTCTAGGGCCTGGGTTCGGTGCCGGCGAGAAAGCTCGCCAATTCTGCCTTTCCCTCACGGACCGCCATCTGGTGCTGGATGCCGATGGCATCACTTCATTTCGCGACTGTCCGCAACAGCTGTTCGATGCTTTCGCCGAAGGGCCGACGCGATTGGTGCTGACACCCCATGAGGGCGAGTTCGGGAGGCTTTTCCCCGATATCGCGGCCGATGCCAGCTTGAACAAGGTCGACAAGGCGAGGGCGGCTGCGGCTCGCGCCCATGCTGCCATCATCTATAAGGGCGCCGACAGCGTGATTGCCGCGCCGGACGGACGCGCACTGATCAATGCCAACGCACCACCGTGGCTTGCCACTGCTGGCTCCGGTGATGTGCTCGCCGGCATCGTCGGCGGCCTCATGGCGCAAGGGGCGCCGGCATTTGAAGCCGCCGCCGCGGGTGTCTGGCTGCATGGGCTCGCCGGCCAGCATGCCGGCAAGGGGCTCACGGCCGAAGATCTTGTCGCCAGCGTCAAGCCGCTTTAGACGTTACTTTGCAACCTCTTGCTGCAATGCAATCGCACCCGGAGGTGCGTTTACCTTACCCTCATGGATCATGAAGGCAAAGACATTGCGAGGCTCGGCCTTGACCTTGCGCGAGGCATCGATCAACGGCAGATCGTCCGGCACCTTGCCGCCGGCCCAGGTTCTCAGCCGATCAGCCCAAGCCTTCAGGTCTTTCTCCGGATAGCAGGTCTTTATGTCATCAGAGCCCTTCTGCAGGCGGGCATAGACGAAATCGGCGGTGACATCCGCGATCATCGGATACTCGAAATGCTCGGCGCAGACTGGCGCGACATTGTATTTCTCAAGTAGCGCGATGAACTCCGGCACTTTGAAGGAATCGTGCCGAACCTCGACGACATGCTTCAGCGCGAGGCCATCCTGTTTGGCCGGCAACAGCTTCAGGAACGCCTCGAAATCATCCGGGTCGAATTTCTTCGTCGGCGCAAACTGCCAGAGCAGCGGACCGAGATGATCGCCAAGCTCGCTGATGCCGGATTGCAGAAACTTCTGCATCGATTCACCGGCCTCGGATAGCACACGGCGATTGGTGACGAAGCGCGTCGCCTTCAGGGAAAAGATGAAACCATCCGGCACGTCGGCAGCCCATTTTGCGAAGACTTCCGGCTTCTGCGTGCTGTAATAGGTGCCATTGACCTCGATTACCTTCAGCTGACGGCTGGCATAATTGAGTTCGTCCTTCTGCTTCAGCGTATCGGGATAGAAGGTCCCGCGCCAAGGCTCAAAAGTCCAGCCGCCAATGCCTGTGCGGATTTCGCCCGCTTTGGTCATTCTCTCCTCCATGGACGTTTATCGGGTGAAACTCACTCCGCCGCAGCAACCTTCTTCATCGGCCGACGCTCCAGCAGTTCTTTCAGGAACTGGCCCGTATAGGAGCGCTTCTCCTTGACGATGGTCTCCGGCGTTCCGACAGCAACGATCTCGCCGCCGCCATCGCCGCCTTCAGGACCGAAATCGAGGATCCAGTCGGCCGTCTTGATGACTTCGAGATTGTGCTCGATAACCACGACCGAATTGCCCTGATTGACCAGTTCGTGCAGCATTTCCAGAAGCTTGGCGACATCGTGGAAGTGCAGGCCCGTGGTCGGTTCGTCGAGAATGTACAGCGTGCGGCCCGTCGATCGCTTCGACAGTTCCTTGGCTAGCTTGACGCGCTGCGCCTCGCCACCCGAAAGCGTATTGGCCTGCTGTCCCACCTTGATGTAACCGAGACCGACATCCTTCAGACTCTGCAGCTTGTCGCGCACGGCGGGAACAGCCGCAAAGAAATCGACGCCTTCTTCGACCGTCATGTCGAGCACGTCTGCGATCGACTTGGTCTTGAAGGTGACATCGAGTGTTTCGCGATTGTAACGTTTGCCGTGGCAGACGTCGCAAGTGACGTAGACGTCGGGCAGGAAGTGCATCTCGATCTTGATGACGCCGTCGCCCTGGCACGCCTCGCAGCGGCCTCCCTTGACGTTGAAGGAGAAGCGTCCAGGCTGATAACCGCGGGCCTTGGCTTCCGGCAGTCCGGCAAACCAGTCGCGGATCGGTGTAAAGGCGCCGGTATAGGTCGCCGGGTTCGAGCGCGGTGTGCGGCCGATCGGCGACTGGTCGATATCGATCACCTTGTCGATATGCTCGAAACCGTCGATGCGGTCGTGATCGGCAGGGATTTCGCGCGCACCCATGACGCGGCGCGCGGCCGACTTGTAAAGCGTCTCGATCAGGAAGGTCGACTTGCCGCCGCCAGATACCCCTGTCACTGCCGTGAAGACGCCGAGCGGAATGGAAGCCGTGACATTCTTGAGGTTGTTGCCTCTTGCGCCGACAACCTTGATTTCCTTGCCCTTCTTCGGCTTGCGCCGCTCTTCGGGAACGGGTACGCCGAGCTCGCCGGAGAGGTATTTACCGGTCAGTGACTTCGGGTTCGCCATGATGTCATGCGGCGTGCCATGCGCCACCACCTGGCCGCCATGCACGCCGGCCGCCGGGCCGATATCGACAACGTCGTCGGCCGTCAGGATCGCATCCTCGTCATGCTCGACGACGATAACAGTGTTGCCGATGTCGCGCAGATGCTTCAACGTCTCCAACAAGCGGGCATTGTCGCGCTGATGCAGGCCGATCGACGGCTCGTCGAGCACGTAAAGTACGCCCGTCAGGCCTGAGCCGATCTGCGATGCCAGCCGGATGCGCTGACTTTCACCACCCGAGAGCGTGCCGGAATTGCGCGACAGACTCAGATATTCGAGGCCGACATCGTTGAGAAAGCGCAGGCGATCGCGGATTTCCTTGAGGATACGCACCGCGATTTCGTTCTGCTTGTCGGTGAAGGTGGCTGGCAGCGCCTCGAACCAGTCGCGGGCGATGCGGATGGACATTTCTGCCACCTGACTGATGTGCAGCTTGTCGATCTTGACCGCCAGGGCCTCTGGCTTGAGGCGATAGCCGTTGCAGGCCGGGCAGGGAGCTGCTGACATGAAGCGCTCGATCTCCTCGCGCGCCCAAGCGGAATCCGTTTCCTTCCAGCGGCGTTCGAGGTTCGGCACGATGCCTTCGAAATTCTTGTGCGTCGTGTAGGAGCGCGCACCATCGGCATAGTGGAACTCGATCTTCTCTTCCGTGCCGTTCAGGATAACGTCCTGAGCCTTTTCCGACAGCTCGTTCCAGCGGCTGCCCAGTTTGAAGCCGTAATGCTTGCCGAGCGCTTCGAGCGTCTGGTTGTAATAGGGCGAGCTGGATTTGGCCCAAGGCGCGATTGCGCCGTCGCGCAGCGTCCGCTCCGGTTCCGGTACGATCAGATCGCGATCGATCTTCTGCTGCGAGCCGAGCCCGTCGCAGGAAGGGCAGGCACCGAAGGGATTGTTGAACGAGAACAGGCGAGGCTCGATTTCCGGAATGGTGAAGCCGGAAACGGGGCAGGCAAACTTCTCCGAGAACAAGACGCGTTCGTGCGTCTCGTTCAGCGACTTGTTTGCCGAGCCGCCGGCAGCGGTTTCCTCAGGCGGTAGCGGCTTGTCGGCGAATTCCGCAACCGCGAGGCCTTCGGCAAGACGCAGCGACGTTTCGAAGCTGTCCGCCAGGCGCGCCGCCATATCGGGCCGTACGACGATACGATCGACCACGACGTCAATGTCGTGCTTGTACTTCTTGTCGAGCGCCGGCACATCGGCGATCTCATAGAACTGCCCGTCGACCTTGACGCGCTGGAAGCCCTTTTTCATGAGCTCCGCCAGTTCCTTCTTGTATTCGCCCTTACGCCCACGCACGAGCGGCGCAAGAATATAGAGCCTGGTGCCTTCCTCATAGGCGAGAACGCGGTCGACCATCTGGCTGACCGTCTGGCTTTCGATCGGCAGGCCAGTAACCGGCGAATAGGGAACGCCAACGCGTGCGAACAGCAGGCGCATGTAGTCGTAGATTTCGGTGACCGTGCCGACCGTCGAGCGCGGATTGCGCGATGTCGTCTTCTGCTCGATCGAAATAGCGGGCGAGAGGCCGTCGATCTGGTCGACATCCGGCTTCTGCATCATCTCGAGGAACTGCCGCGCGTAAGCCGAAAGGCTCTCGACATAACGCCGCTGCCCCTCGGCATAGATCGTGTCGAAGGCAAGCGACGACTTGCCGGAACCCGAAAGCCCGGTCATGACGATCAGCTTGTTGCGCGGCAGGTCGAGATCGATGCCCTTGAGATTGTGCTCGCGCGCACCACGTATGGAAATAGTCTTCAGTTCGCTCATCGTCGTATGCAGGTCCCTTGGAGTCTGCCTTTATTTAGTGATGTCAGCCTGCAAGTCGAGGCTGAAATGAAAGGTTGGAGCCGGGTTTTCGATTCCGTTGACATGATCATAAAGACAAATTAGAACAAAGAAAGAACAAAATTGCCTTTGGACATTTCTTTGTGGATGAAGATGTCTCTGGCAGTGCTGGAACAACACCTGATGACGGCAATGGTCTAAGGTGTGCCGATAAAATTTAGCAGCCGTCGATGGGCGGCAAATAGGGTGATGTCATGGCCGGTAGTGTGAACAAGGTAATTCTGATTGGAAATCTCGGTGCGGACCCTGAAATCCGCCGCACGCAGGACGGTCGCCCGATTGCCAACCTGAACATCGCAACCTCCGAAACCTGGCGCGACCGCAATTCCGGTGAGCGCAAGGAGAAGACGGAATGGCACCGCGTCGTCATCTTCAATGAAGGCCTCTGCAAGGTCGCAGAGCAATATTTGAAGAAGGGTGCGAAGGTCTATATCGAAGGCGCGCTGCAGACCCGCAAATGGCAGGACCAGAACGGCCAGGACAAGTATTCGACCGAAATCGTGCTGCAGGGCTTCAATTCGACCCTCACCATGCTGGATGGACGTGGAGAAGGCGGCGGCTCGGACGGCGGTAGCCGTGGTGGTCGCGGCGGCGGTGATTTTGGTGGCGGCTACGACAGCGGTTACGGCGGCGACGATTACGGCCAATCGTCTTCACAAGGCGCTTCGCGGAGCGGCGGTGGCAACCGCGGCGGTGGCAGCCCGGCCGGTGGCGGCGGTAATTTTTCGCGCGATCTGGACGACGACATTCCGTTCTGAAATGTCGCATCACGCAGTTGGTTTTTGAAAGCCTGCCTCAGCGGCAGGCTTTTTTCATGAAAGAGCCAATGCGGCCTTTGCGCCATCGACGACGAATTGTGCGGCGAGCGCGGCGAGGATGACACCGAGCAGGCGGGTCAGGATGGCGCGGCCTGTCGCGCCCAGCATTCGGTCGAGCCTGTCGGAGATGGCGAGGGCGGCAAAGACGAGGGCGAGATTGACAGCGATGACGCCGATCAGCTGGGCACGATCGAGCGTTGTCTGCAGCGAACCCGCCAGCAGAATTGTTGCCGAGATCGCGCCCGGACCTGCGATCAAGGGCAGGGCAAGCGGAAAGACTGCGATGTTGCGGATGTGATCCTTTGTGATCGCGACTTCCGTCGTCTTTTCCTTCCGATCCTGCCGCCGCTCGAATACCATCTCGAAGGCGATCCAGAACAGCAGCAGGCCGCCGGCAATGCGAAAGGCTCCGATGGAGATGCCGAGGACGCCGAGGACGCTTGCACCGAAGAGGGCAAAGGCCGCCAGAATGAAGAAGGCGATCAGCGAGCCGCGCAGGGCGACCTGCTTGCGCTCGGAGCGGTTCATGCCCGCGGTCAGGCCGATAAAGAGCGGCGCCAGCCCCGGCGGATCGACAGTTACGAGCAGAGTCGTGAAGGCATTGATCAGCGTATCCGCACTTGCCATATGTTCCCCGGGGACTGTTCTTTGGTTGTTATCTGCCATTGTTATGCGAGGAATGTACTTTCGCAAAGCGCAATGCATCGCTATAGGCGGGTTGCGCCACGGAAATGTTCGATTTCATGGCTTAAAGAGGCAAAAGCCTGTTCAAAACCTCGGCCCAAATTGGCGCTTGCCGGGCCTTTGGGCTATAAATTTCGCAGTGATTCTAAAAGAGATCGTGATCTGTTTTGACTGAGCAAACACCACCCGGCGGCGGGAAGCTCCCGCCAGGCATCGAGCCGATTTCCATCATGGAGGAAATGCAGCGGTCGTATCTCGATTACGCCATGAGCGTTATCGTCAGCCGCGCACTTCCCGATGTTCGCGATGGTCTCAAGCCTGTTCATCGACGCATCCTCTACGCCTCGCATGAGAGCGGCTATCACTGGAACCGCAAATACGTGAAGTCGGCCCGTCCGGTCGCCGACGTCATGGGTAAATACCATCCTCACGGCGACGCCTCGATCTATGACGCCTTGGTCCGCATGGCGCAGAACTGGTCCATGCGCGTGCCGCTCATCGACGGACAGGGCAATTTCGGCTCGATCGACGGCGATCCGCCGGCAGCGATGCGTTACACGGAATCGCGCCTGACGAAGGTTGCCCATGAGCTTATCGAGGATATCGACAAGGAAACCGTCGATTTCCAGGAAAACTACGACGCGACTTCGGAAGAGCCCAAGGTTCTGCCGGCTCGCTTCCCCAACCTGCTCGTCAACGGCTCCGGCGGCATCGCCGTCGGTATGGCGACGAATATTCCGCCGCACAATCTGACGGAAGTGGTCGACGGCTGCATCGCGCTGATCGACAATCCGGCAATCGAGCTGCCCGAGATGATGCAGATCATTCCCGGTCCGGATTTTCCGACGGGCGCCAAAATCCTCGGCCGCGCCGGCATCCGTTCTGCCTATGAGACGGGGCGCGGCTCCGTTGTTATGCGCGGCGTTGCCACCATCGAGCCGATGCGTGGCGATCGCGAACAGATCATCATCACCGAAATTCCCTATCAGGTGAACAAGGCCTCGATGATCGAGAAGATGGCCGAACTGGTGCGCGAGAAGCGCATCGAGGGCATCTCCGATCTGCGCGACGAATCCGACCGTCAAGGCTATCGCGTCGTCGTCGAGCTTAAGCGCGATGCCAACGCCGATGTCATCCTGAACCAGCTCTATCGCTACACGCCGCTGCAGACCTCCTTCGGCTGCAACATGGTCGCGCTGAACGGCGGCAAGCCGGAGCTGATGAACCTGCTTGATATGCTGCGCGCTTTCGTTGCCTTCCGTGAGGAAGTCATCAGCCGCCGCACGAAATACCTGCTGCGTAAGGCACGCGATCGCGCCCATGTCTTGGTCGGTCTGGCGATTGCTGTTGCCAATATCGACGAGGTCATCCGCGTCATTCGCCAGGCGCCGGATCCGCAATCTGCCCGTGAAGAGTTGATGACACGCCGCTGGAACGCGGCTGACGTCGAATCGCTTATCCGGCTAATTGATGACCCGCGTCACCGTATTAACGAAGACGGCACCTACAACCTCTCGGAAGAGCAGGCGCGCGCCATCCTCGAACTGCGCCTGGCTCGCCTGACTGCTCTGGGTCGAGACGAAATCGACGAGGAGCTCAATCAGATCGGCGCCGAGATCAAGGACTACCTCGATATTCTGTCTTCGCGCCTGCGTATTCAAACCATTGTAAAAGAAGAGCTTTCTGCTGTTCGTGATGAGTTTGGAACGCCGCGTCGCACCGAGATCGTCGACGGCGGTCTCGAGATGGACGATGAGGACCTGATCGCTCGCGAAGACATGGTCGTTACAGTGTCGCACCTTGGCTACATCAAGCGCGTGCCTCTGACGACCTATCGTGCACAGCGCCGTGGCGGCAAGGGCCGCTCCGGCATGACGACACGCGACGAAGATTTTGTTACCCGGCTATTTGTTCTCAATACGCATACGCCGGTTCTGTTCTTTTCATCGCGCGGCATCGTCTACAAGGAGAAGGTCTGGCGTCTGCCGATCGGCACCCCGACCTCCCGCGGCAAGGCACTGATCAACATGCTGCCGCTGGAACCCGGCGAGCGCATCACCACGATCATGCCGTTGCCTGAAGACGAAGACAGCTGGGATAATCTCGACGTGATGTTCACGACGACGCGCGGGACCGTGCGCCGCAACAAGCTGTCGGACTTTGTGCAGGTAAACCGCAACGGCAAGATCGCTATGAAGCTCGAAGAGGAGGGCGATGAAATCCTCTCTGTCGAGACCTGTACCGAGCACGACGACGTGCTGATGACGACTGCGCTCGGTCAGTGCATCCGCTTCTCGGTGTCGGACGTCCGCGTCTTTGCCGGCCGCAACTCCATCGGTGTGCGCGGCATCAGCCTGGCTTCCGGCGACCGCATTATTTCCATGACGATCGTTCGTCATGTGGATGCCGAGCCCTGGGAGCGTGCTGCCTACCTCAAGCGCTCCGTCAATGAGCGTCGCTCTGCGACTGGCGAAGATGAGGAAATCGCGCTGGTCGGCGAGGAAGTCACCGAAGAGGGACAGCTGATCGACGAGCGCTATGAAGAGTTGAAGGCACTGGAGCAGTTCATTCTGACTGTATCGGAAAAGGGCTTCGGCAAGCGCTCCTCGTCTTACGACTTCCGCATCTCCGGCCGCGGTGGCAAGGGTATTCGAGCCACCGATACGTCGAAGACCGGCGAGATCGGTGAACTCGTCGCCGCCTTCCCGGTCGAGGATGCTGATCAGATCATGCTCGTCTCCGATGGCGGTCAGCTGATCCGCGTGCCCGTAGGCGATATCCGCATCGCAAGCCGCGCCACCAAGGGCGTCACCATCTTTTCCACAGCCAAGGATGAGAAGGTCGTATCCGTCGAACGCATTAGCGAGCCGGAAGGCGACGACGATGCCGGAGGCGAAGATGAGGCTATCAACGGCGAAGCCGGTGAGGCCGAAAGCGCTGGCGAGGAATAGGATCGCGGCATCGAGCGAAACGAAACGACGGCGGACAAAAGTCCGCCGTTTGCTTAAAATGAAGCTGCTACAGTCGCAGAAGCTCGCGTTGAAAGGCGGACTTCTGCGATTTCTTTTGGATCATTAGCTGATGTCGCGGATGGCGACGCCTCAGGATAGTTCTACAACCTTCATTCCGGGCGTCTGTTGATCAGCGAAAAGGCCGGTAAAACCTCGAGACTTTCTCGGTCCAATTGCGCGAGCACCTCACGATAGTCGAAGCGGGACTGCCATC
>NZ_JAELTU010000106.1 GCF_016429015.1 Rhizobium sp. ASV20 | reverse complement strand
GGTGCAGGGCCGCGCGTATGCATCGGCAACGGCTTTGCCATGATGGAAGCCGTTGCGATCCTCGCCGTTCTTCTTCAGAAATTTCGGGTGACCGGCGCGAGCGAAATCTCGCCCAAGCCGGTCATGAAAGTGACCTTGCGGCCAATGCACCCTTTGCCGATCAATCTTATCGAGCGATAGGCGAAACGCCCCCCTGTCTCAGCCACCCCAGGTCTGTTCAAGGACGCGGACCCAGTTTTCATGGGCGATTTTTGCAATCGCCTGATCGTCGAAACCATGGGTGCGCAGCGCGTCGATCAGCTTCGGCAGGCCGGCAGCATCGCCGAGCGCCTGCGGAATGGTCGTGCCGTCGAAGTCCGAACCAAGGGCGACGTGATCGATACCGATCCGTTCGGCGATGTAAGCGATGTGCCGGACAAGGGCCTCGAGCGGCGTATCCGCATTCCTCACACCATCATCACGAAGGAACAGCACGCCGAAATTGATCCCGACCAGGCCGTTTGATTCGCCGATGGCATCAAGCTGCTTATCCGTCAGGTTGCGGCTATGCGGGCAAAGCGCGTGAGCGTTGGAATGCGAGGCGACGAGCGGCGCGTTCGACAGCTTCGCAATATCCCAGAAGCCCTTCTCATTCATGTGCGAGAGATCGATCATGATCCGCAGCTCGTTGCAGGCGCGGATCAGATCCTTGCCGGCATCGGTCAGGCCAGCGCCGATATCCGGCGTCGAGTTGAAGCGGAAGGGCACGCCGTGGGCGAAAACATTCGACCGGCTCCAGACAGGACCAAGCGAGCGCAGCCCGGCCTGATGAAGAACATAGAGCGCGTCGAGATCGGCACCGATCGCTTCCACGCCTTCGATGTGGAAAACCGCGGCAAAACGGCCTTCGGCAATCGAGTTGCGAATGTCCGCAGCTGAGCGGCAAACCTTCACCCCGCCATCCGACCGGGTTTCGATGTCGAAAAGAAGCCGGGCCATGGCCAGGGTCTCGTTCAATGCATCGGGCTGCGCAGGCGTGACAAAATCGACATTTTCGGGACGCGGTTGATCCGGGGACGGAATAAAGATCGCGCAAAGCCCACCGGCTAAGCCACCACGGCGAGCACGCGGCAGATCGATATGCCCTGCATCCTCGCCCTGCAGGAAGGCATTGACGGAATTCGAACTGCTACGGCGCAACCGCAGCAACACGTCATTATGGCCATCGAAAACGGGGACGAGCGAAGATTGGGTCATGTTCCATTCCAAAAATTGTCGTTGATACATGCGTAGGCAAGCTTACCAGGCCGAGCAAATGCAAACCGCGCATAGGCTCTGCGAAAAACGGAATTAGGCGCTCGCAATAGGCGCTGTTAAAGAACCGGGCGAAAATACGATAGCGGCCGAGCCGTGCCAAGCCTTGTCTGTTTGTCACCGAGCCTCTGCCGCAAGAGTGAAAGGGGATTTCGCATGGTTTCCAGACGCCAGTTTCTCATCGGCAGCGGCACACTGCCCTTCCTGTCCTATCTCGATCTTGCGGAATCGGCATTTGCCGCGACGCCGAAAGACATGCTTGTCGTTGCCCAGCAGCTCGACAACATGACGAGCCTCGATCCACATGAAAGTTTCGAAGCCGTCGGCGGCGAAGTTATCAGCAACATGTATCAGAAGCTGGTACGCCCCAACACGGATGATCCCTCCAAGGTCGATCCCGTGCTGGCCGCATCGTGGGCTGCCGATGCCGACAACAAGGTCTTTACCTTCAAGCTCGCCAAGGCAAGCTTTGCAAGCGGCTCCCCCGTCACCACCGAAGATGTCGCCTTCTCGCTGCACCGCGCGATCAAGATGAACAAGGGTGCGGCCTTCATCATCAATCAATTCGGCTTCACGCCGGAGAATGTCGAAAGCCGCATCGTCGTAAAGGACGCTGAAACGCTGACGCTGACGACCGAAAAGCCGACCGCAATCGCGTTCCTGCTTTATTGCCTCTCGGCCAATATCGCCGCCGTGGTCGAAAAGAAGGTCGCGCTCGCCAACGAGGCGAACGGCGACATGGGCAACGCCTGGCTGCAGAAGAACAGCGCCGGCTCTGGCAGCTTCCAGCTGCAGTCCTGGAAGGCAAGCGAAGCGATTTCGCTCACGGTCAACCCGCATGGTCCCTACAAGGGCAATCTGAAGCGCGTCATCCTGCGCCACGTCACCGATCCGGCCTCGCAGCTGCTGATGCTGAAGAAGGGCGATGTCGACATCGCCCGCGACCTGACCTCGGAGCAGCTGCGCACCATCCAGAACGATCCGGAATTCACGCTGGTCAGCAAGAGCATCGCGGGATTGGTCCTGATCTCACTCAATCAGGGTGTACCGAATCTGGCGAAACCGCAGGTCTGGCAAGCTGTGAAATGGGCACTCGACTACAAGGGTATGCAGGAAAACATCGTACCGCTGACCCACAAGATCCACCAGAGCTTCGAGCCGGAGGGCTTCCCCTCGGCGATCAGCGATACGCCCTTCCAGAAGGACATCGCAAAGGCAAAGGCTTTGATGGCCGAAGCCGGGCTTGCCGACGGTTTCGACGTGACCATGGATCACTATGCCGCCCAGCCCTATCCCGACCTTGCTCAGGCCATTCAGGCAAACCTCGCCGAAATCGGCATTCGCGTGAAGCTGCAGTCTGCCGAGAACCGCCAGGTGCTGACCAAGATGCGTGCGCGCCAGCACGAAATGGCGCTTTCTGCCTGGGGCACGGATTACTTCGATCCGAACTCCAACGGCGAAGTCTTCACCATCAACAAGGACAATTCCGACGACGCGAAGAGCAAGCCGTTCCTGTGGCGCTCGCGTTACCAGAACGACGACTTCGCCGCGAAGGCCGAAGCCGCGCGCGACGAGAAGGATCCGGCCAAGCGTATCGCTCTCTATGAAGAGCTCCAGCGCGAGCACATGCAGAACAGCCCCTTCGCCTTCATGTTCCAGACGGTGAAGACTGCAGCATGCCGCAAGGCCGTCTCCGGTTTCCGGCTTGGCGCTCTTTCGGAAGCCAATTCCTATCAGGAGACCAGCAAGGCTTGACCCGTCGGATCAAATCTTTCTCCGCCATTCTGAGCAGCGTCGTCCTGACGCTGCTCGGATTGTCGATCGTCACATTCCTGATCGGCCGCGTCATGCCGGTCGATCCGGTCATTGCCGCTGTTGGCGACAACGCGCCGGAGGCGGTGGTGACGCGTGTGCGGGCGGAAATGGGCCTTGATCAGCCCCTTCCCGTTCAGTTTCTGCATTATCTGAACCAGCTTCTGCATGGCGACCTCGGCATGTCCGTGCTGACGAAAAATCCGGTCGCGCAGGATATTGCCCGCTTCTTTCCGGCGACATTCGAGCTGGCCACTGCTGCCCTTATCCTTGCCGCGATCATCGGCATTCCGCTCGGAGTCTGGGCTGCCGTTAGGCAGGGAACGATCACCGATCAGGCGATCCGCGTCGTCTGTCTGGCTGGCCATTCCATTCCGGTCTTCATGCTGTCCCTGATTTCGCTGCTGGTCTTCTATTCGGCTCTCGGCATCGCGCCCGGCCCAGGGCGGCAGGACATCATCTATGACGGCATGATCACACCGATCACCGGATTGCTTTCCGTCGACACCCTACTTGCCGGCGATCTCGACGCCTTCTGGGATGCACTTGCCCATATGGCGCAGCCGGTCTGCATCCTTGCCTATTTCAGCATGGCCTATATCGCCCGCATGACGCGCGCCTTCATGATCGACGCACTAAAAGGCGAGTTCGTCATTACTGCGCGCGCCAAGGGTCTGTCGCTAAGCCGGGTCATCTGGGGACATGCTTTCCCAACCGTCGCCGTGCAGCTGGTAACGGTACTGGCACTGACCTATGCCGGACTGCTCGAAGGCGCCGTCGTCACCGAAACAGTCTTTTCCTGGCCCGGCATCGGCCAGTATCTGACCAACTCGCTCATGAACGGCGATATGAACCCGGTCATCGGTACCACGCTCCTGATCGGCATCATTTATGTGGGGTTGAACCTCGTCGCCGATCTCTTCTATCGCCTGCTGGATCCGAGGGTGCGATGATGCTTGCAACTTTTCGCAATTGGGCTCTCGACGAGTCCCCCGCCTCCCGTCGCCAGGCAGCCTGGGGCGATCGTTATCGCATCTGGCTCGGACTGAAGGGCAATGCCCTTGGCATGATCGGTCTTTCGATCATCGCGCTGTTCATCCTGCTCGCGCTTTTCGCGCCGTGGCTTGCCACCCATGATCCGGCAACACAGGATCTGGCAAACCGTCTTGCACGCCCAAGCGCTGCCCATTGGCTCGGAACGGACGAACTCGGCCGCGATATCTATTCCCGCCTCCTCTATGGCGGTCGCGTCACGCTCGGCATGGTTATCGCTGTCGTCGTGCTCGTCGCACCGATCGGTCTCGCCATCGGCTGCATCGCCGGCTATTTCGGCGGCATAGTCGATACCGCGCTGATGCGCCTCACCGACATCTTTCTTGCCTTCCCCCGCCTCGTGCTGGCGCTTGCCTTCGTGGCGGCGCTGAAACCAGGCGTCGAAAGCGCCATTCTTGCGATCGCGCTCACCGCCTGGCCTCCTTATGCCCGGCTGGCGCGCGCCGAAACGATGACCGTGCGTGGCGCGGATTTCATTGCCGCCTATCGCCTGACGGGCGCCTCTTCCTGGCGCATCATCATGCGCCATATCGCCCCGCTCTGCCTGCCGAGCCTTATCGTTCGCGTCACGCTCGACATGAGCTCGATCATCATCACCGCGGCAAGCCTCGGCTTCCTCGGCATGGGTGCGCAGCCGCCTTCTCCGGAATGGGGCGCGATGATCGCAACGGCGAAACGCTTCATCTTCGAACAATGGTGGGTCGCAACGATCCCCGGCATCGCCATCTTCCTCGTCTCGCTCGCCTTCAATTTCCTGGGCGATGCGCTGCGCGACGTGCTCGATCCGAAGGGGAACTGATCCATGCTGGTCGAGATCGACAATCTGCGCATCGGCTTCAAGACGCGCACTGGCTTTGCTCCGGCGGTAAAGGGCGTTTCACTGCGCCTCGGCGCCGAGAAACTCGGCATCGTCGGCGAAAGCGGCTCCGGCAAGAGCCTGACGGCGCGCGCATTGATGAAGCTTCTGCCAAGACAGACCCGTATCGAAGCCGACAAACTCGCCTTCGACGGCATCGACATCCTGTCCGCCAGCGAAAAGCAGATGCGCACCATCCGCGGTAAGCGCGCAGGCTTCATCCTTCAGGATCCGAAATATTCGTTGAATCCCGTCAAGACCATCGGCAATCAGGTTGCCGAGGCATGGCGGACGCACAAGGGCGGCAGCCGTCGCGAAGCAGCGGACGCTGCGGCCAATCTGCTTGAGCAGGTCAAGATCCGTAATCCGAAGGCCGTCGCAGCCTCCTATCCGCATGAAGTCTCCGGCGGCATGGGCCAGCGTGTGATGATCGCCATGATGCTGGCGCCGGACCCCGAATTGCTCATCGCGGACGAACCGACGAGCGCGCTCGATGCGACCGTGCAGGCCGAAATCCTGAGGCTGATCGAGGAGCTCGTCTCGGAGCGCTCCATGGGACTGCTGCTTATCAGCCATGACCTGCCGCTCGTCTCGCATTTCTGCGACCGCGTTGCCGTCATGTATTCCGGGCGCGTCATGGAGGAGCTCAAGGCTTCCGAGCTGCTCTCCGCCGCTCATCCCTACACGCGCGGCCTGCTGAACTGCATTCCTTCGCTTACGCATCCGAAGGAACGGCTGCCCATTCTCGAGCGTGACCCGGAGTGGCTGAAATGACGATAGAGATCGATAATCTGCGGATCCGCTTCGGCGAACGCGAAGTCGTCAAAGGCGTCTCCTTCCAGGTAGAGGAAGGCGGCAGCTTCGGCATCGTCGGCGAATCCGGCTCGGGCAAATCGACCGTGCTGCGCGCCATGGCCGGCCTGAACACAAGCTGGGCAGGGCGCATCGTCTTCAACGGAGAAGACGCGCCGCAGCACCGCACACCGGATTTCTTCCGCAAGGTACAGATGGTCTTCCAGGACCCTTATGGTTCGCTGCATCCGCGCCAGACCATAGACCGCATCCTGAGCGAGCTGCCGCTCGTTCACCGCATGGGCGACATCGATCGGCGTATCGCGTCAGCGCTCTCCGATGTCGCCCTGCCCCAAAGCGCCCGCTTCCGCTATCCGCACCAGCTCTCGGGCGGCCAGCGGCAGCGTGTCGCCATCGCGCGTGCTCTGATCGCGGAGCCGAAGATCCTGCTCCTCGACGAGCCGACGAGCGCGCTCGACGTCTCGGTCCAAGCCGAAATTCTCAACCTGCTCTCCGATCTGCGTAAGGAACGGAAGCTCACCTATGTCATGGTCAGCCACAATCTCGGCGTGATCGCGCATCTCTGCACACGGGTCGGCGTCATGATCGATGGTCAGATGGTCGAACAGCTGACGGCTGACGATCTGCGGCACGGCAACGTGACCCACCCGCATACACGGGAACTGCGCCGCCTGAGCGTCGAGTTCGAGGAAGCGGAACCGGCATAATCCGCATTTATGAGGCACGCATGTCTGAAACGGTAAACTGGAAAGCGGCGCAGGAATGCGCTGCTCAATTCACGCAGAGCTGGAACAACAGCGAACCGGGCGGCGCGGTTATCGGCTTCGATAAGCATGGTGTCCGGTTTGCCGAAGTCGGCGGCGTCGAAAGCCTGTCGACGCTTGCGCCGTTCACCGCCGCAAGCGTCGTTCGCTACGCCTCGGTAACGAAGCATGCCTTCTGCGCGCTGGTGCTCGCGCATTCCGACAAGATCGGTCTCAACGACCCCTTGGGCCAACATCTGCCCGAATTGCAGGCGCCCCTTCGCGATGTGACCGTGGGCCGGGCCCTCGACATGAGCGGCGGCCTGCCCGATACGCGCGAATGCCTGTCGCTGCTTGGACTGTCGGTCTACACCGAGACCAAGGCTGGCCCGCTGCTTGATTTCCTCGCACGCCAGACGCGGTTGAACTACGAGGCAGGCACCGAGATTTCCTACTCCAATACGGGCTATCGCCTCGTCGAAGCGGCACTCGAACGACAGGGCGTATTCTTCCGCGATTACGCTCGTGAGGTCGGCGCGCAGACCGGCGCGGTACTGGATGCACCCGACGTCTGGAACGATCCGGTCATCGGTCTGGTCCCCGGCTATTGGCGGGATGGGACACGCTGGCAGCTTTCGGCCGCCGGCCTGCATATCTCCGCCTCCGGCAGCATGACGGGCAGCGGCGAGAGCCTTGCGAAATGGCTGATCGGCCTTCTCGGCGACAAGGAAACGTTTGAAGGAATTTTGCAGCAATTGTCGGCTGCGCGGCCGCTCGCCGATGGCCGGATAAGCGGTTACGGGCTGGGCCTGCGCAAAAGCCTGCTTGGCAATCGCTCATTCATCGGGCACGGCGGCTCCCATCCCGGCTACAAAAGCTACTTCCTGCTCGACCCGACCCATAAGACCGGCTTCGTGGTGGTGTCGAACCGCGAGGACACCAATGGCTATAAGATCGCCCTGGAATCCATGGCGGCCTTGACCGGAGAAACCCTGCCGCGCCCATCCTCGGCTCTTCGCGATGGCACCTATGTCACGGAAAGCGGCCCGTGGTGGATCAAGGTTGCCGGCAGCACAGTGACCTATCTCGATGCCGATGAGACGGTCTATGAGGACGAGGGATCCTGGGTTTCCTCACGCTCCGCTTCCTCGCCGATGCGCCTGAAGATGGACGGTGGCGATGTCGTCGGAGAGGTCGGGCACGCGCAGCGTCGTTTCCACACGGTCCGCGAACAAGAGGTGCCGGCATCCCTGTCAGGCGTCTGGAACTCTTCCGAGGGAGCTCGCTTCGAGATCGAAAACGGCTGCGTAATCATGGGCATAGGCCCGGTGCGCCATCGCATGCCTCTGCGCGCTCTCGGCAACGGGCGCTTCCTCTTTACCCTCGTCGATGGTCCGTGGACCAAGCGGGTGTGCGTGAATCTCCTCTCGGCGGATCGGCTGGAATTGGTGCTCGCCCGGGCAAGAATGATCGAATACCGTCGCGCTGGGTGATTGCATTCCCGGCGCATTCGGGCCAAGGAGAACCCGGCTTTGAAAGCCGGTTTCTCTTGGGAGCTTCGAGTGGAAGTCAAATGGCTTGAAGATTTTCTGGCATTGGCGCGGACGCTGAATTTTTCGAAGGCGGCCGACGAGCGCCATGTGACGCAATCAGCCTTCAGTCGCCGCATCCGGCAGCTCGAGGGCTGGGTTGGCACGAGCCTGATCGACCGGGCAACCTATCCCTCGCGCCTGACTGCAGCCGGCGAGCGCTTCGTGCCGGTAGCCGAACAGACACTGCAGGCTCTCTACCAGGCGCGGCGAAATCTTCAGCACGAGGATGGCACCGATGCGCGCACGGTGACGCTCACGGCGCTGCATACCCTGTCCTTTACCTTCTTTCCGGATTGGCTGAGCCGGCTTAACGCGCGCATCGGCCCGATCGTCTCGCATTTGCGTGCGGACTCCGGCACCATGGAAGAAAATCTGAATTCACTCATCGACGGGGAATGCGATTTTCTTCTCACCTATCAGCATCTTCATGTGCCGATGCTGCTCGATCCGCAATTCGAATATCACACGCTTGGCGAGGAAAAGATCTTGCCCGTCAGCGCCCCAAACTCGGACGGCGCGCCGCTTCATCGCATCCAGCCCGGCTTCAACCATGTCAGCTACCAGAAAACATCCTTCTTCGGGCAGCTGGTGGCCGGCACCATCGGGGAGCGGCTGCCGGCGGAGAACCGCGTGCATGTCGGCAGCATGTCGGTCGGCCTGAAGGGAATGGTCGCAGCCGGCTTCGGCCTTGCGTGGATACCGGAGAGCTTGGTCAAAGCAGAGCTGGCGGATGGCCGGCTGGTCTATGCAGCCGAACCCGAGTGGAATATCGACGTCGAAATTCGCGTCTATCGTTCCCGCGAGAACCGCCGCCCGATCGTCGGCCGCATCTGGTCGATGCTGGACAAGGCCTGACGATCGGGTACTCGTTGCAGTGGATCAGACCGCCGTGCGGCGCGCATTTGCCATATAGAGCGCGCGCAGGCGCTTGAACATCGGCCCCGGCGTCCCGTCACCGATAGCTGCCCCATCGATGTTCGTGATGGAGACGATGAAGTTCGAGGCGCTCGTCAACCAGACTTCAGCGGCAGCCTTTGCCTCGTCCACAGAGAATGGTCGCTCCTCCAGTGCCAGTCCCGCTTCGCGCGCCAGATCCAGAATGGCGAGCCGCGTGCATCCCGGCAAGGTCGCCTGGCTGTTCGCACGCGTTACGATGCGGCCGTCGCGGGTGACGATGTAGCCCGTCGAGGACGCGCCCTCCGTCACGAAGCCGTTCTCGACCAGCCAGGCCTCGTCGAAGCCTTCAGCCTTGGCGGTACGCTTGGCCATGACCTGCGGCAGCAGGCAGACGCTCTTGATGTCGCGCCGCGCCCAGCGCTGATCCGGCATCGACTTGACCTTGAGACCCTTTTCGACGGCAGCGACATGCTCCAGCGTCTTCGCCTGCGTGAAGATCACCAATGTCGGCGGCAGGTCTTCGGCATAGAAGAAATTACGGTCTTCGGCGCCGCGGGTGTACTGGAGATAGACGACACCCTCGGTCAGATTGTTTTCAGCCACGAGACGCTTCTCGATCTCGACGATCTCGTTGGTGGTGATGGGCAGATGGCCACCGATCTCCCCCACGCTGCGCTCCAGCCGCGCCATATGGAGGGCACTATCGATCAGCTTGCCGTCGAGGACGGCAGTCACCTCATAGATGCCGTCACCGAACAGGAAGCCACGGTCGAAAATGGACAGATGAGCCTCGTTTTCGGGCAAGAAGGCACCGTTCAGATAGACGGTGCGGATCGTCGGGGCAGACATGAAAACTCCGTGAAATGCGAGATGTGGGAATGAGTTCAGCGATCAGCCAAGGGGCGAAGGCTGATGGCATCGACTGTTGAGCTTTTGCCGGTCGCGGCATTGAAGCCCCTGGTTTCGACCGCCATGGCAAGCGAATTGAGGATGGCCTCCTCGGTGGCTTCGATTGCGGCTTCAAAGAGTGGCGATACGACATCGTTGCTTAATGATGGAACCGCGCTCACGCCCTTGCGGCGCTCAGGGGTACGGCGCACGGTCTCGGCCGTCGAAAAGGCCAGCGCATAATCGCCCGAACCGTTGCTCAGCGCCGCGCCGGTGCGCGCAAGGCCGCCGAAACAGCGCTCTGCCAGTCTTTCGAGATTGCGCGAGCAGAGCGGAGCGTCGGTCGCGATCACGATGACGATAGAACCATCCTTGTCGTGCTCGGCAAGCGTTTCATAATCGTGGCCGGCAACAATGAGATGACCGCCATAATTGGACTGAACAAGCACGCCGAGGCAGTAGGTTTCTCCGCCGACGGGCACGAGGCGCGAGCTTGTGCCGATGCCGCCTTTCAGGCCGAATGCGACCGTTCCGGTCCCGGCGCCGACTGCGCCTTCCTCAACCGCCCCCGATAGGGCGCCATCGATCGCCTGCGAGATTTCATCGACGCTCGGGCGCGCCGCCCGAATATCGTTGAGGCGGGAATCGTTGGTTTCACCGACCACAGCGTTGATCGATACCACCCGCTCATTACCGGGCTGTGCAAGCGTGTGGCGAATGATGGCATCGATGCCTCGTCCGACCGCCAGCGTGTTTGTCAGGACGATCGGCGTCTCGATCTCGCCAAGTTCAATGATCTGCGTGGAGCCGGCAAACTTTCCAAAACCATTGAGAACGGCAAATCCGGCGGGCACCTTGTCCTGAAACAGATTGCCACCATGCGGCAGGATCGCCGTTGCGCCCGTGCGGGTACGCTCGCCTTCGCGACACGTGATATGGCCGACGCGCACGCCGGCGACATCGGTGATCGCATTCAGCGGCCCGGGCTCGAAATGTCCGGGTACAAAGCCAAGCTCACGGATTCGATGGCGTTTCTGGTCCATTATTCATGCCTCACAAAGATGGCATGACATTACTCTGCCGCGCAGCGCGAAGGCACAACAAAAACGGAATAGTTTCAGACCGGCTTTGCAAAGATAGGTATCGCACACTCCGACGCGGCACGTCGATCAGCGCCCATGCAGATCCCTTCAGAGGAAGCCATGGTTGCCCAGCCATTGCTCCCACCACGCAGGCCATTCGGCGCTCGGCGTTCCAGGTTTTCCCATGCCAAAGCCATGTCCGCCGCTCGGCAGACGATGCAATTCGGCGGGAACGCCTGCTCTGCTACAGGCATCCGCCATGATGAGCGTGTTTGCCGGATCGGAGATCGGGTCGTCCTGCGCCTGTACGAGAAAAACCGGCGGACATCCCGAGCGGACGTGCGTCTCGACTGACCACTGCGCGCTGGCCTGCGCATCAGGATGTGTGCCGACCAACGACCGGCGGGCGGAGGTGTGATCATAAGGCGACTTCAGCGTGATGACAGGATAGATCAGCGCCGCCAAATCGGGCCGTGCGGATTGGCTGTCGACCGTATCGACTAACTGATATGAGGCAAAGGCGGAGCGGGTTGCTGCCAGGCCCATCAAATGGCCGCCGGCAGAAAAGCCGAGAACGCCGACGCGCGTGGGATCGAGATGCCGGCTCAATGCTTCGGCACGGATAACACGCAGGGCACGTTGCGCATCCTGCAGCGGTGCGAGCGGACCATTGCTCCACCCTTCCCGCGGCAGGCGATAGGTCAGCGCGAAAGCCGTAATGCCACGCGCCGTCAGCCAGCGCGCGGCCGGATAGGCCTCCTTCTCCAACTCTATGCGCTTGTATCCGCCGCCGGCGGCAATCAGAACACTGGCCCCGTTTGCCTTCTCTGGCGCAAAAACCTGCAAGCTCGGCGTGACGATATTGCTCACGGCACCTTTGTCGGTCGTTTGCAGACTGCCGGAGGGACCACCATCGCCTGGTGGCGTTCCCGGCCAAAGCGGAATGATCGAACTCGATGCTGTCGCTCTTGTAGAAATTGCGGCCACCATCGTGCCGATCATGAAGGAACGCCGATCCATCGTTACCAATCCGGAGACCTCGCATCCGCGTAGAGACAGCCGCTATCGGTCGCGATCGCAATCGTGGCTGGCTACTCCGCACCCAAATATATGCAGCGAACATCTGCATATGGCAGCAATATGGCTTCCTGCAATGGGTCTACGTGACGTGGAAACACAAGCCAAAGGCGAATTTCGTTTACTGCTCCTCCTCATGCACTAACGATAGATTGACTGGCCGCAAGCCTTGCCTTTTCAAAAAAGCGCTGCAAATGAATGCCTTAGCGTGGTAGATGTTTAGGAAGAGCTTGCCGCGCCGCCTTCCATCTCTTCTCGGGAGGGCCTTGGTGACCATGCTCTGACCTGACGGTATCTGAGGAGACCAGATTGCCTGACATTCGACGCGAGGAACAATCCGCTTCTGCGGAGACCAAAGCGAAAGATGAGACTGGAAGCGGTGACGATAAGCCCGCACAAGCTGAACGCCGGCGCTTTCCGCGTTCGAGCACGATCATCGGCGAAGAGCAGACTCAGCAAGTCCCGATTCTGAAGCCGATTTTGTTTTCCACGCGGGATCTCGAACCTCGCGCGCAATTTGCGGCATGGCAGGCGTATATTGCTCCTCTTGTCGACATAAGGCTGCCCGACAACATCTCCGTAGAAGCCGGCTTCCTCGCCGAGCATGCGGCCTGGAACCTCGGCGGAATGCTGATCACTCAGCAGCGCACGCCACCGCATAGCTATCTGCGCTCGCAGGCAAAAGTGAAAGCGAACCTCGTCGATCATTGGCACATTTCCGTGCTGCACAGCGGCAGGACATGGACCGAGGTTGATGGGCTCGTCTCAGAAGGCGGGTCGGGCAAGGTCGAGCTGCGTTCTCTGGGCTACCCGTTCCGCGGACGCTCAACAGAAGCGGAAACCCTGTCGCTTATTCTGCCCCGCACATTGCTGTCGGATTCCCCCGCCTCGACCGACGTCAAGAACAATGTCGCCCTCTCCGGGACATTGACGAAGCTCCTTATCGAGTATCTGGATATTATCGAGAATAATCTCGTCAACTTCGCCGCAGTAGATCTCCCACATGTCGTGCAGACGTTACGCGACATGATCCTTGCAAGTGTGTCGTCCTGGGCTGCTCAATCCGCGGGCACCGAGCAACACAGCATATTGACGCTGACGGAACGCATACGGCGGTTCGTGGAGAGCAATCTCACCTCGAACGATTTGACAGTGGACCACATATGCCGGGAGCTCGGCATATCCCGCACCAAGCTCTACCAGGTCTTCGAACAGGAAGGCGGCGTGCATCATTATATTCAGCGACGGCGCCTGCTCTCCGCCCATGCGGCCCTCAGCGATCCCGCCAATCGGGAACAGATCGTCGACATTGCCTTTGCTATCGGCTTTTCATCCGCTGCGCATTTCAGCCGAGCGTTCAGCAAGGAGTTCGGCTACAGCCCTCGTGAAGCAAGAAACCTCTCCTCCCCCCATTATTCCGGACAGGTACAGCCGCTAACGCCAGTCGACGGAGCCCAATCCTTCGAAACATGGTTGAGGATGCTCGGTCACAATCGCTGACGGAAGCCGGCACCTGTCGGCGCGGCGAGACAAGATGCGCTTGTTTCCCTAAGCGAGCAGCAGGATGCTTCCTGACATTTCCCCCTTTCAAGGCACACGAGACCGCGTTTGGCAATCGTGAAAATGTACGCTGCTGCAAGTTTCAGGATGCATGGCTAACGACACACAATTCGTAACTTATTAAAAATGAAACGAATATTGGAGCCGACATTAGTGCCTTGGTGTGTGGCGAGTACACGTGGAGTCCACCAGGGCAAGTCTTAGGGAGCAGATCGATGGTATCCACACGCCAGACAATAGAGATCAGCAAGCCACAGCATTCCACCAACGACGCCTATCGCGCAGTCGAGCGCGAGGAAATTCTGGAACTCGCATTTCGGGATTTCGTCCAGGCAGTCGTCGCGGCGGGCTGGAGCGAGTCTGAAGTTGCACTGACTTTGGCTGACATTGCGGACGATTACGTCATGGCGCTCGCGGGCAGGGTCGCAGAAAAGTAGTGTTGCGTAGCCCTCGGTGCTCCGCAGGGGTGAGCACGTAAGGCTATCAGCAACTCTTGACCATGCCGCCGGTGCTAACGCCTCTCAAGGGCGATTGACCGGCGGCATTGGTTTTTCTGAACGAGCAGACGCTTCCTTCAATCCATACATCCTCAAACACTTAAAAAGACGAGCGCGACGATGAAGATCAGACAGCATCTTTGGTTCCGTCAGGATATGGACGCAGCGCTTGATTTCTACACATCGCTGATCCCCGGTTCGTCGATCGGTTGGGTCTCGAACATTCTGACCAGCAACCCGAATGGCCCGGCCGGCAGCGCGAGAGTTGCTGGCTTTACGCTCGCCAATCGCCCCTATATGGGCTTCGAGGCTGGCCCGTTCGACCACTTCGATCACAACTCTCAGATCATAATCGAATGCGAAACGCAGGCTGAAGCAGATCGCCTGCGCCACGCGCTTAGCACGCGGCATGCGTCAGCATCGTGTAATCCGGTGCGCGACGCCTGGGGAGTCTCCTGGCTGCTCCTGGTCGGGCAAAATGTCGACAGCATCGATACTCCAGTCCAAACCAATGTCATCGGCGCCGATCCGATAAGACGCGATCGCTCTGTCGCGTGAAAGGCTCAGGCTGCCTGAGCGCCCACATGCCTAAGGGCAGGATCTCTCAGAACATTCGCCCATTCATCGAATCGCAAAGACGCATGCTCGTTTTGTACTCGCCACAACTCCGGGCGGAAAGCTGCCATAAGCCTGCGCTGGAGTTGTTTTAGAGATAGCGGTCTTCGCTATGCCAGGTCGCAGCGCTCGAAGCGGCTGATTTCGACAAGAACATCCCTCCAGCCAAGCAGTAGAGTAGCAGGATGATGGTCGCCTCCACGATCAGCGGCAAAAATGCGAAGCGCGTTCCAGGAGGCTCCTCTTCATCCGGAAACAGATCGGGCAAACTCAGGATCATCGCAATCAAAGGTGAGAATAGGACCACCAGGAAGGCGATCAAATGGAACCACAACCGCCATCGGGGCAGCTTTCCTGCAGCCCAGAAGGCGGTCAGTGGCGCAACTATGTTGCACATCAGGCCCAATACCGCAGCAAGGGCTACCGGCAGGATCGAATCGTCAAGCATGGATCCCCATTCTCTTTTCTACCCAGGTTAGTACCGGGATCGAAGAATGACAACCTCGCCATAAGTAGTATGGTCGAGGTTCACGCATGACGGGGCATCCAATAATGAGCGGCTCTACTTGATGGTAAAGCCGACCGATTCCATCGGTTTGCCGTTTACGGAAAATTCGACCTTATAGGTTCCAACCGGCCAGCCATTATTCGGTTTGGATATATCCGAGTTCACCTGATTAAGCCCGGAGGTGATATCAAGGTTGACCTCATCGATCTTGTAATTGGCCGGAGCAACCCCGCCGGTGTCGATGGCAATCCACGCGACGTTCACCTTGCTTCCCGATGGCACATCATCGGTCAGGTCAGCCGAAACGAAGATTTTCGGCGTATCCGCCGCAAAGCTAGTCTGCGTCGTCTCGGCATCCTTATCCGCCGAAACGATGATGTTTTCAAAACCGGCTGCCCAAAGGCTCGACGACACAGTCGTCAAAGCCGTCACGGCGAGAGCAAAAAGTAGTTTCTGGGGGCGACGCATTCTCAATTATCCCTTCGATTGAGAAGATGATCTGATGCCAGTATCGCTTTCGGAAAGACAAAGACTCAGGCGATACTTACATCCAATCGCATTGATAGCACGCAATGCACCAACAGCCAGTGTGCTGGTAGCTATGGCGACAACTTATCGAAGACAAACTGGACGGGAGACTTGAATGAGCGAGATTTCACCCATAGTACAAAGTAAAATAGCGCTGGTAACAGGCGGCGGCTCCGGTCTTGGGCGTGCCATGGCCAAAGCGCTCGGCGCGGCCGGTTACAAGGTCGTCATCTCCGGGCGAAGGACGGATGTCCTCGAGACAGCCGTGAGTGAGTTGGCGGAAGAGAGTGGCGCCGAGTTTTTCGCAGTTGCCGCCGATGTCAGCGATCCGGTCTCGGTTCGTGCCCTTTTCGACGCGATTGTGAGCCGCTATGGCCGCCTCGATCTGCTCGTCAACAATGCAGGCATGGGCCTTCCTGCTGTCCCGATCGAGGAGTTGAGCTTCGAGCAATGGAACGCCATCGTCGGAGCCAATCTGACCGGCGCCTTCCTGTGCACGCAGCAGGCCTTCCGATTGATGAAGAACCAGGTTCCGCGTGGCGGTCGCATCATCAACAATGGCTCGATTTCGGCAACGACGCCGAGGCCGCATTCGGCGCCCTACACGGCGACAAAACATGCGATCAGCGGCCTGACAAAATCGACAGCGCTCGATGGCCGCCCCTTCGACATAGCCTGCGGCCAGATCGATATCGGCAATGCCGCCACCGACATGACCGCACGCATGAGCGCCGGTGTGCTGCAGGCAAACGGAGAGATCGCCGCCGAGCCCACCATCTCCGCCGAACATGTCGCCCGCGCCGTTGTCTATATGGCAAGCCTGCCACTTGAAGCCAACGTCCTGTCAATGACGGTCATGGCCACGCAAATGCCGCTGGTCGGCAGAGGCTGACAACCGCCGGGGCTAGATGGCCGGGCGTGCGGAGGGCTTGACCCGCCGCCGCTCGATCAGGCCGCCGACACTGAAAATCAGCATCTCGATCTCTGTATCGATCTTGTCACCGTCCAGAAGCCTGACGACATCGTCTATGCCCGATACGGCATGGCCATCGATAGCCAGCAGGTAATCGCCCTCCTGCAGGCCGCCTCGTTCTGCAGGACTATCTTTCTCGACGCGGCGCAGGCGTACCGCTGTCGAGTGCGTGATCCCCGCCTCCAAAGCGATGCGCCGATGCAACTCGACCGTATCGGCAGCAATGCCGATATAGGCGCGTCTGACGTGGCCGAAGCGCAGGATTTCCGAAACAACGTGCTTCGCGGTATTCGAGGCGACCGAGAAGGCAATGCTCTGCGCGCCCTGGATCACCGCCGTGTTGACGCCGATCACCTCGCCCGCGGACGACACCAACGGCCCACCGGAATTACCTGGGTTGAGTGCGGCATCCGTCTGGATGATATCGTCCATAAGCCGGCCGTTGGCAGCGCGCATCGACCGACCGAGCGCCGATACGATCCCGGCCGTGACGGTCCATTCGAAGCCCAGCGGGTTACCGATCGCGATCGCGATGTGGCCGCGCTTCAGCGTCTTGGAGTCGCCAAGCCGCGCCCAGGCGCCAGGCCAGTTATTGGCGCGGATGAGCGCAAGGTCGGTATCCGGATCGCGACCCAGCACCCGGCCCTCGACGGTCGCCCCTTCCGGCGTCTTGATACGCACTGTTTTGGCGTCGTCAACGACGTGGTTATTGGTGACGACGAGGCCATCGGGAGAGATGGCAAAGCCGGAACCATGCCCGGCGCGGCCGCCCACGCGCTCAATCCGGCTGACGGCCGGTCCGACGACATCGACGGCACTCGATACCGATTGCGAATAGGCATCCAGCAGCCCGGCATCGGATGACGGCTGGATGTCACGATCAAGGAAGCCCATGAAAACTCCTAGGACGCGGATGCGTCTCCACGAGGACCGGCAGCAGCTGTGAAACGCAGGAGGCTGTCAGTTCGACAGGTTGGTACAATTAGTACTCAAATGAGAAGCCATCATCGCGAGTTCAAGAGCCACGCATCGGCGCTGCCCAGGAGGCCTGGGACGGCGTCTCCAACCGCCGAAATCAGCCTTTCGACTTTTGCTGAAGCCGATCGAGCTCCCGCTCCTGCATTGCAATCGCCTCGGTCAGAAATCGCAAGACGATCTGCTTTTCCGCTCCGGAAAACTGCTCGAGCATTTTCGTCCCGGCCTCCTGAATAGGGCCGTAGATCTCCTTTGAAAGCTCCATAGTCTTCTGCGTGGGCGCGACCAGAATCCTGCGCCGATCTTTCGGGTCGGCGACACGATGGACAAGATCACGCGCGGTAAGGCGATCGATCAGTGCCGTCACCGACGGAGGCGTAAGGCCAATGGCCTTGGCCACGACATTTGCGGGCTGCGGCCCTCGCATGATGACGCTCAGGCATTGTCGCTCGGCACTATTCAGCCCGTACAGCTTGCCGAAGGTCTCATCAAAAGCCTCCGTCGCTTCCTGCCATCTCATGCACGCAAATCCAATTGCCTCCACAAGCTGCTGCGCTTCTCCATTTGACATTTGTTCGATCATCGAATAATTCATCTATCTAACAATTAGAAGGAAGAACCAATGTGCCCCATGAATGACGCGGCTGCAACAGCGGCCTTGAAAAGTCGTGAATCGACCATCGGCATTTGCGGTGCCGGAATAGGTGGCCTGGTGCTAGCTCTGCGGCTGGCGAAGCTGGGGTTTCGTCCGATGCTTTTCGAAGCACGCTCACGAGAAGCTGCGCTTTCCGAAGGGGAGTTTCTAACTCTTGCACCCAATGGCATGAACGGATTGCGGGCCGTGGATTGCTATGAGGCGGTGCTGCGCGAGGGGTTGGAGACCAATGCCATCGAACTCTGTAATGCGCGCGGCAGGAGGCTTGCTCTTGCGGATCAGACGGACGACCGTGCGAGGTTCGGAGCTCGATCGGTTACGGTCAGGCGGGGAACACTGACCCGAATACTCATCGAAACTTGCGAAGCCAACGGTATCATACCGCAATTCGATCGGCGCGTTTCCAGCGTTGCGAGCCATGTCCATTCCGTTTCGTTGCGCTTCTCGAATGCTGTCGATCTTTCGGTGGATCTTCTCGTTGCAGCCGATGGCCTGCGGTCCCTGGTCCGCTCGCAGATATTCCCGGAATTTCCCGCCCCGCATTTTACGGGCCTGATCGGTACCGGTGGCATCGTCGATGTAGACATACCGGCTACGGAAGGCGTGATGCGCATGACGTTTGGGGAGCGGGCGTTTTTCGGCTACATCAAGACGGCCACCAATCCCGTTTATTGGTTCAATTCTTTCGCAGCAGACTCCGCCGATGCGGTGCGTGGCCTCGACCCACATGCTCTGGCCGAACGCATTCGCACCATGCACGCGGACGATCCGTTTCCCAATGCGGAAATCCTGCAGCAAGTTCACAGGGTCGAGCGCAGCTACCCGATTTTCGATATGCCACTGCTTCCCTTCTGGTCACGAGAACGCGTGGTGCTGCTCGGGGATGCGGCCCATGCGATCGGTCCACATGCCGGACAGGGCGCGTCGATGGCAATCGAGGATGCTCTCGTCCTATCATCGTGTCTCACTGAAACCATCAACCACAAGGACGCTTTCACCCGTTATGAAGCATTGCGACGCCCTCGAATCGTTCGTGTCATGAAGCTCACCCGGCAGAACGCCTCGCGGAAACGCAAATCCACCCGTCTCGGCGTATTGCTGAGAAATCTGCTTTTGCCCCTGCTGCTTCCGATTGGCATTCGGGCGGGGCGTAAACTCTTTGCGTACCGCGCCGACCTGGAACCTTGGAGTTCGAAGGGCGCTGAGTATGCCGCCGGCAACAATCAACGGGATGCGGCTTAGGTACAGGCAAGTTTGGCGACAGGATGCTTTCAGCATCACGCCGCCAAACCCATTATGAACACAGGATTTCCAAGCTCTTCAATTTCCGACCCGCTCGTTTACACGGCACCAACGGCAACGAATTCTGCCTATGCCACCTTCGGGTCGGATTTTCCTCGTCTGTTTTGCCCCTTTATGCCGAGGGAAGCGACCCGCACCACAGCCAGCCATCGTCATGGCGACCCTGATGGAAACAATAGAGCTTGCCATTGAACTCGACCAACGCCGGAGAACCGGAGATGCCGTAGGCATTATCGGGGCTTGGAATAAGCCGGTCATTGGTCCATGTGCTTCCGTCGAAAGTCGCGCACCAAACCCAGCCACTGTTGCCGCGCCCCTGCCGTGCGCAATAAAGCTTGTTCTGGAAGACCGCCAATGCCGGCGTATCTGATACTCCATAGGCGTTGCCCGGAGTTGGTATAAGCTGGTCATTTGACCAAGTGTCACCCTCGAGTGAGGCGCACCAGACCCACCCGCTATCGTCTCTGCCCTGACGCGCGCAATAGAGCTTGCCGTTGTAGACAGCAAGCGCCGGAGAGCCCGAAAGGCCGAACGCATTATTGGAATGCGGGATAAGCTGATCCGTAGACCAGGTACTGCCGTCATATGTGGCACACCAGAGCCAGCCACTGTCACTGCGCCCTTGGTGAACACAATAGAGTTTGTTGTTGAAGACAGCCAGGGCCGGTGAACCCGATATTCCGTAGGCATCGTCCTTGCTTCTGATGAGCGCATCATCGGACCACGAGTGGCCATCGAAAGACGCACACCAGACCCAACCGCTATTCCCCCTGCCCTGGCGGATGCAGTAAAGCTTGTCATTGAAGACGGCCAGCGCCGGCGAGCCGGATATTCCGTAGGCATCGTCCTGGTTTTTGATCAGCTGATCTGCCGACCAGGAGTTGCCGTCGAAAACGGCGCACCAAACCCAGCCGCTTCCGCCTCGTCCTTGGCGCACACAGTACAACTTGTTTTTGTATACCGCGACCGCGGGCGAAGCCGAGAGACCGAGGGCATTCGATGAATCGGGAACGAGGGCATCATTACCCCAGTTGTCAGAACCAATAGGCGCATTCATGTTGCATCCTTTCAGGTTTGCTGGATTTCTTGAAAATTCGAAGAAGAGGCAGAGCAACTTTCGTTACTATGCTAAACAATATCAATTGCTTATACAGAGCCCGCACGGTGCGGGTTAGTGATGCTCGATCCTCGTGAAACCGAGCAAGCCGGAGACTAGGGAACTTTCCTCACGTCGTCTCCGTCCATTTTTGAAATCGCTAAAATTAGTTTGGCCTGCTGCACAACTTTACCCGTCTGAGCTGCGCTTAGTCGTTTATGCAAGACAATCGCCCTCCGCACGCACTGCATGTTGCCGTCAATGCGCAATCTCTCGTAGTTGTTGAAACACAGTTCCACCTTGCCAGCTTCCATTGCGGCACCATCAGCTCGTCCCCGCTACGATGTGGGGCGACGGGCCTTTACGACGGCTGTATCAGCCATAGTTAGCTGGGATGGCACCAATGGAGGCTTCTTATGCCGATCTCGAAGTTTGCCCTGACAATGCTGATCAGCAACCTGTTTGCTCTGCCGGGCATGGCCGCGGGCATTGATTGCAAGCAAGCTGCCTCGACAAGCGACCGCCTGATTTGCGCCGACCAGCCGCTTCGAGTGCGAGATGCTATGATGAGCGATCTCTATTCCGCTGCCGTGGAAAAAGATGATGCCGACAAGATCAAACTGCGACAGCAACACTGGATAAAATCGCTACAATCGTGCCGGGATGCTACCTGCGTCCGGCAGGCATACGACGATCAGATCGGCTTCCTTTTGACGACCAAGGGCGGGCGCGACGCCTCCATCAGCTTTACCGCCGAAAATGCCAACGGCAATGAAGGCGATCTTTCGATATTCGGACCGGTCGATGGCCTCGTCGCAATCTCTCTGGCTTCGACCTTTGTCGGCCCTGGCGGCGCCGATGCAGGCGACGTGAATGCAGACAGCGTTAGCGGCGTCATTCCACTCAAGGACGGACATGGAAGCCTCGCCGCGGACAATTGCTCCATCGGCTTTGATCGCCTGAACGCCCAGACCTGGCGCGTCTCGCAGACGGGAGCATGCCAATTTGCGGACGGCGTCAGCATGCAGGGCACCTATCTTCGGCAGTAAGGGAGACCGGCGGATAGCGGCAATCAACATGCAATCATCGCAACTTATGCCCGGGTCGGCGTGCTACCTTGCAAGATGGACACGATCTCGCCAGGCAGAGTCAAAAACGCTGCGATGCAGCAAAGTGCATCACAGCGTTTCCATAGCCACAATTCGTCAGGTCCCAGGCAAAAGGCGACACCAGGGATCTTTGCTCAAAAGTCGCGTCAGCAATCAGCCGCCGACGGCGTCCGAGGTGCACTTCTTGACGAAGCTCGTCTTGGCAGCGCCGGCAAGCTTCTTCGATGCCGCTTGGGCATCGCAAGAGGCCGCCGCATCCTTCGCGCATTTGTTGCTGAAACTGGTCAAGGCTGCTCCCGCCAATTTTTTGTCGGCGGCCTGAACCTTGCATGTGGCGTCGGCAGCCATTGCTGCGGTGGCGAGGCAAGTTGAGAAAATCGCAAGTCCGAGCAGTTTGATCATCGAAGTCCTCCGGGGCAAACCTCTGCAAAAGGCCGAGGTAACCGGAGTCTAACCGAACCCCTGCCATAGTAAAGACGTTCGTGATCATCGCAGACGCAGAAAAACTGCGCTTAAACAAGGTCTACCCTTGGCTCGTTGGGCTTCAGCGTCTTGAATCGATAGACAAAAGAATGGAAAGTAACCACATAGGGTCATGCCATGACGAAGCGCCGCGCCCTCCCCGTCACGCGCCGGCACCCGTGGCAAATGACAACACGAACCGAACGCTGTTTCAGAAATTCCCGCTCAGCTCATGAAGACAATTTCAGGCACGAATCTCGAACAAGCCAAATCGCATAATAGGCGTGTCGTGATCGAGGCCATCCGCACCAACGGACCACTTTCACGCGCGGCAATTGCCCGGATGACGGCGCTGACGACCCAGACGGTATCCAATATCGTCGAAGAGCTCGCGCGCTCGCACCTGCTCATTCCGATGGAGGCGCAGAAGATCGCGCGCGGCCAACCGATCATTCCCTATACCATCAATCCGAATGGTGCCTATTCCATCGGCCTTGAGCTCGGCCGCCAGCGCGCGGCCGGCGTGTTGACGGATCTGTCGGGAACAGTCTGCGCCCGTATCGACCGCCATGTCGACAGGCCCGGGCCAACCGAAGCCATTCCGGTGCTTGCAGCCATCGTGAAGGATTTGCAGGATGCCTTTTCCTTCGACCGAGACCGTCTTCTGGGTGCAGGCATCGCTCTGCCCGGACGCTATGCCGATGGCGGCGTGACGTCGCTCAGCCCGCTCAACCTGCCGGGTTGGCAGGACTTCCCCGTCGCCAGCGAATTGGAACGACAGATCACTCTGCCAGTTCTGGTCGAGAATGATGCGACAGCAGCAGCGATCGGCGAGCGCCTTTACGGTGTCGCGCGTGGTCTCGGTAGCTTTGTCTATCTCTTTCTTGCAGGCGACGGCGGCATCGGTGCCGGCATGTTTCTCGATGGCCACCTTTACAAGGGCAGCCGCGCCAATGCCGGCGAAATCGGGCACATCATCGTCGAGCCGCATGGCAGGTTGTGCACCTGTGGCAAGCGCGGCTGTCTCGATCGCTACGTATCGCCTTCAGTCGCCTACGAATATCTCGGCATTGAGGACGCCCAGGAGCTTTCGCCCGACGATCTGGAGGCAATGGTCGCTGCCAATAGCCACGGATTGGAGACCTGGCTCGAACAGGCGGCTCAGCCGTTGCGGCAGACAATCGACTTTCTTGAACTGGCCTTCGATCCGCAGACGATCGTGCTCGGTGGCAGTGCGCCCACATCACTGTTGACGCGGCTGGCGGCCCGCGTGGAACCGCTCCATATTCCCGTGAACCCGATGGAGGAGCGCAAGATCCCTCGTCTGATGGTCGGCGCGACCGGCAAGGACACCGCCATTCTCGGCGCCGCCGCCCTGCCGATCTTTTCGGAAACAAATCCGCAATTCGATGTGCTGCAGAAACCGATCATCCATCGCGCTGCCCAGCACGCCGGATAAGCAGTAGAGATTGCTTGAACCTTCACGTCGTTCAACGCAATCAGGCGCGGCAAATATGCCGCGCCTGAGGACCATGCATCAAGCTGTCAAAATTGATGCAGGCCGTAAAGCAGCGGCATCGTACCGGCAAGCGCCTTAAACCGCTCCCAGGATTTCGCCGATGGCTTTGTCCAGCCGGTTTCTGCAAGCGCGGACAGGCGTGGGAAGACGAGACGGTCGAAGATGGCACGATCGGTCATCGACTCCGACCAAATGCAGGCCTGAATGCCGCGAAGCTTTTCTTTCTGAGCGTCTGTCCAGCCACCGATCGGATCGAAGGTGTAGAGTTTCTCAGGATCCGAGTGGCCCGCCCAGCTCGCACCGGGCTCGTCCCAATCCGGGCGCATCGCCATGTCGAGATAGTAGACCTGCCCCGGGCAGACGACCATCTCATATCCACGACCAGCCAGCTCGGCCGCCACTTCGACACTGCGCCAGCTGCAGAGATAGCTCTTGTCCTTGTCGATCCTGTCACCATGCGCCGCCTCTTCCCAACCGCCCGTTATGCAGCCCTTCGAGGCGAGAAATGCCTGGATCCGGTCCAGGAACTCGGCTTGAAGAACGGCAGTGCCGGAACCGTCAATATCGTCGGCGCCGTGCGTATTGGTGATCACGTTCAGACGTTTGGCATGCGCGTCCGCCACGTCGTCGCCGGCAAGTTCGCGCAGGCGCGCAAGCGCTTCCGGAGAACCGGACCATGCTCCAAGCGGCACTTCATCGGCGCCGATATGGATGGTCTTGAACGGGAAAAGCTCGATGAGCTCGGACAGGATCGTCTCGATGACCTCATAGGTCTTCTCGCGAGCCGGATTGATGCAATTGTCCGGGAAGCCCTGAACCGAGTAGTAGCTGCCCACCTCGTTGGGATCGCGAAGCTCGGGGATCGCCTGCAGCATGGCATAGCAATGGCCCGGCATATCGATTTCGGGCAGAATCTCGATGCCGAAACCCTTGGCATAGCTGACGATCTCGCGAACCGCTGCCTTGGTATAGTAGCCGCCGGTGCGCGATGGGCTGGATCCGAGAAGCGGCGGCAACGGCAGCCCATGGCCGCGCCACGCGCCGATTTCGGTCAGCGCCGGATAGGCATCGATTTCAACTCGCCAGGATTCATCGTCCGACAGATGCCAATGGAAGCGATTGAGCTTGTTCCAGGCAAGCACCGCCATCAGCTTCTTGATTTCTGCCGTGCCATAAAACTGCCGCGCGACATCGAGGTGCAGGCCGCGCCAGCTCATGGCCGGTTCGTCTATGATCTCGCCGCCAGCCGGGAAATGGAAAGCCTGTGGGTGCAGACGCGCGCCGCGCCAGATCTGACCGATTGTCACGAGACCGTAGACGAAGCCAGCCTGTGCGCTGGCTTCCACGGTAATGACTTCCGGCGAGAACACCAGCCTATACGCCTCCGGACCGAGGCCTTCGGTCTGACGCAGCGCCACAGCGGCGGCCCCTTCTGCCTCGGAACGAACAAGACCTTCGGCCGCGAACAGATGCTCGACAAGAGCGGTAAAGCTATCCGCTGCCGCCTGAGCTATCGGCGTATCGGCATTGAGAACAAAGCCAGCCGGCAGCGGGCGTCGGGACGATACCGCGACGTGGTTCGGCCAAGGAATGATCGATAGCGGCACCGGCGGATTTGACGGCACCGGATAGATTTCCGCGCCACGCTTCAACGGCGCATTGCTTGATGATGTGCGCGTCGGCTCCGTGCCAAGTGAAACCGTAGTGCCATCGGCGAATGCGAGATAGGCGCTGTTGGCGCCATCATTCCAGTGGCGGAATTGCCAGCTCAAGGCGCGAACCGTGATGGTCCACGTCTCGCCACCGGCCAGGACGAAGCCTTCAGACGGCTGGAACTCGGTGAAGTTGGAAAGACGCTTGGAAACCGTCGCACCTTCGACGACACCGGCAGGGTCGACACGGCCCGGGCCGCTGACACAGAGCGCAAAGCCGGAAAGCGGCTCCGACGAAAGGTTTTTCAGCCGCAATACGTAGGAAAATTCGGCCTCATCGGTTGGCGGATTCCACGTGGTTTCAAGCCGCAGAGCCAAGGATCGCGGTATGGACATGAATATTCTCTCTTCCTGAAGGGATTGTTCAAAGCTTGAGCATGCCGGCATAGATGCCGGGGGCGGAATTGGGGATCTGTGTGGCACCGACCGTCTTCTCGTAGAATTCGGATGGGCCGACATCGCCGATAATGGCATAGGCGTAGCCC
>NZ_JAELTU010000917.1 GCF_016429015.1 Rhizobium sp. ASV20 | reverse complement strand
ACGTGAAGATCCGCGTGAAGCCGGATGGATCTGGCGTTGAGCTTTCGAACGTGAAGATGTCGATGAACCCGTTCGACGAAATCTCTGTCGAAGAGGCGCTGCGTCTGAAGGAAGCGGGCAAGGCCGAAGAAGTGGTGGTCGTATCGATCGGACCTGCCAAGGCCGAGGAAACGCTGCGCACGGCGCTGGCCATGGGCGCGGATCGCGCCATCCTCGTGGAAACCGACGATGCCGTCGAGCCGCTGGCCGTTGCCAAGATCCTCAAGGGCGTCACCGAAGCCGAACAGCCGGGTCTCATCATCGTCGGCAAGCAGGCGATCGACGACGACT
>NZ_JAELTU010000105.1 GCF_016429015.1 Rhizobium sp. ASV20 | reverse complement strand
AGGCGCTGAACAGCCTGACATTGCCGATGGTGCGGGCTATCGCGTCCGCATTGGAGGATTTCGCTGCCGATCCCGAAATTGCAAGTGTCATTGTCATGGGCGAAGGCGAACGCGGCCTTTGCGCCGGCGGCGATATCCGCCTGCTTCACCAGAGCGGCAAGGAGGGTTCCGGTGAAGCGGAAACCTTCTGGCGCGAGGAGTTCCGGCTCAATCATGCCATTTCGCGCTATCCAAAACCCTATGTGGTGCTGATGGATGGCATCACCATGGGTGGCGGCGTCGGCCTTTCAGCACATGGCAGTCATCGCGTCGTTACCGAGCGCACCCGGCTTGCCATGCCGGAAACCGGCATCGGCTATTTCCCCGATGTCGGTGCTACCTGGCAGCTGCCGCGTGCGCCCGGCGAGGCAGGCACCTGGATGGGTCTGACCGGTCTTACCGTCGACGCTGCCGATGCGATTCATGCCGGCTTTGCCGATCATCGTGTGGTGTCTTCGGAATTGCCCGCACTCGTGGACGCGATAGCGGCGCTGCCTGCTGGCGCTTCTGCTACAGACGTGCACGTGTTGATCCGGACAATGGCATCCGACGCTGGCACCAGCCGGCTTGCAGCAAACCGTGATGTGATCGACCGAGCTTTCGCAGGCGATACCGTCGAAGGTATTCTGCAGGCATTGTCCGACGAACCGGGAGAGTTTGCTGCTGAAGCCGCCGGCATCATCACCGGCCGCTCGCCCACCAGCTTGAAGTTGACGCTGCGGCTGCTACGGGCGGGGAGAGCGAGCGCGAACCTTGCCGAATGCCTCGATCGCGAACTCGGTGCCTGCCTGGGAATATTGCGCAATCACGACTTCTATGAAGGCGTGCGCGCCGCGGTCATCGACAAGGACCGTAATCCGAAATGGTCTCCGGCCAGCCTTGCCGAAGTCAGCGATGATAACATCGATCGTTTCTTTGTGCCGCCGTCGCGGCCGCTTTTCTCGAGCTAGAGCGGTCCGGCTCATCACGAAATCGCTGAACCGCACTATCTCATTGCTTTAGGCAATTCCGGACGAAAAAGCCGCTCCACGGCCAACCGGAATTGCTCCAACGGATCATGGAGGAAAACATCATGACACGGATCGCATTCATCGGCCTCGGCAACATGGGAGGGCCGATGGCCGCCAATCTGGTCAAGGCCGGGCACGCCGTCATCGGTTTCGATCTTTCGCATGACACGCTCAAGGCGGCCGAGGCGACGGGCGTCAAGCCGGCGAATGTGCTGACCGAGGCTCTAGTTGACGCCGAAGCGGTCGTGACGATGCTGCCGAAAGGCCAGCATGTTCTCACCGTCTGGGCGGATATCCTGCGCTCTGTGCCAAAGGGAACGCTGCTGATCGACAGCTCTACCATCGATGTCGATAGTGCCCGCAAGGCGCATGCGATGGCCGGCGATGCCGGCTGCCTTTCTCTCGATGCACCGGTCTCTGGCGGTACCGGTGGCGCTGCGGCGGGAACGCTGACCTTCATGGCCGGCGGCTCGAGCGAGAGCTTTGCGGCCGCAAAACCCCTGTTGGATATCATGGGCAAAAAGATCGTTCATTGCGGCGAGGCGGGCGCCGGCCAGGCCGCAAAGATCTGCAACAACATGATCCTCGGCATTTCCATGATCGGCGTCTGCGAGGCTTTCGTGCTCGGCGAAAAGCTCGGCCTCTCGCATAAGGCTCTCTTCGACGTCGCCTCGACATCCTCCGGCCAGTGCTGGTCGATCAATACCTATTGCCCCGTGCCTGGCCCAGTGCCGACGTCACCCGCCAATAACGACTACAAGCCCGGTTTTGCGGCCGCCCTGATGCTGAAGGATCTGCGCCTGTCGCAGGAAGCTGCACTATCGAGCGGCGCGTCGACGCCTTTGGGAGCAGAGGCGGCGCAGCTCTATGCGCTCTTCGAAAAGCTCGGCAACGGTGGTCGCGATTTTTCGGCGATCATCGAGATGTTTCGGGAAGCGAAGTGAATATTGCTGATGATGGGTGGCTTGAACGCTGCCCGTCACCGCCACATGCCACGCATCCGCGCGCCGACATCGACCCTTACTTCTCGCGCCCGAATGGCGGCTGCGCTTTCGGCTCGCGCTTGCGGCCAGCCGCAGACTTCGAAAAACTGCAGCAGCGTTGCCGGAATGAAGCGGGTGCGCGAGGCAAAGACATGCTTGTCGCCCTGTGCATGCTGGCCGTGTACGAAGAATCGCTGCGGAATGACGAGATCGAGATTGTCCTTCGCCCGCGTCATGGCGACGTAGAGCAGCCGTCTCTCTTCTTCGATCTCTGCGGATGATCCGACGGCGAGATCGGCGGGGATGCAGCCGTCGACGGCGTTGAGGATGAAGACTTTCGTCCATTCCTGCCCCTTGGCGGAATGAATGGTCGAGAGGATCAGATAGTCCTCGTCGAGCAGCGGCACGCCAGCCTGATCGCTGGTGGCGTCAGGCGGATCGAGCGTCAGCTCGGTGAGGAAACGCTCGCGCGAGCCGTAGCCCGCTGCGATCTGCTCGAGCTGGATGAGATCCGCCAGTCGCGTCGACGCATCTTCGTGCATTCGCTCCAGATGCGGTTCGTACCATTCCCGCACCAGCCCGATTTCCGCCGGCCAGCCGGCCTTGCCGCTTTTGACCTCCCGCATCGTATCGACAAAGGCGGTCCAGTCGTCTCCTGTGCGGGGTGGCGGCGGTAGTTCGGCAAGGGCCGTGATCGGGCTTGCCTCTTCGCCAATCTGGTCGAGCACGCGCTGGGCGGTCGAAGGACCGACGCCAGGCAGGAGCTGCATCAGGCGGAAACCCGCCACGCGGTCGCGCGGGTTCTGGGCAAAGCGAAGCGCAGCCAGCATGTCCTTGACATGGGCGCTGTCGAGAAACTTCAGCCCACCGAACTTGACGAAGGGAATGTTGCGCCGGGTGAGCTCCACTTCCAGCGGGCCGCTATGGCTCGAGGTGCGGAAGAGTACGGCCTGTTGCTTGAGCCTTGCGCCGCCCTCGCGATTTTCGAGCACCTGGTCGGCGATGTAGCGCGCCTGATCGGCCTCGTCGCGCACGGTCACCAGTCGCGGCCGCTCCGCGCTCTGCCGTTCGGTGCGCAGGTTCTTCGTGAAGCGCTCCGAGGCGAGATCGATCACGGCGTTGGCGGCAGCCAGGATCGGCTGTGTCGAGCGATAATTGCGATCGAGCGTGACGATATCGGCCGAAGGCGTGAACGCCTTGGGGAAATCGAGAATGTTGCGCACGGTCGCCGCGCGGAAGGAGTAGATCGACTGCGCATCGTCGCCGACGACGGTCAATCCCTGTCCGTCAGGCTTGAGTGCGAGCAGAATGGAAGACTGCAGCCGGTTCGTGTCCTGATATTCGTCGACAAGCACATGGTCGAAGCGGCTGCCGATATCCTCGGCAATTAGCGGCTCCTGTAGCATATGCGCCCAATAGAGTAGCAGGTCGTCGTAATCGAGCACGTTCTGCACCTGCTTCGCCTCGACATAACAGGCGAAGAGGTCGCGCAGCTGCTGCTCCCACATGGCGCACCACGGAAAGTAATCCTTCAGCACGCCGTTGAGTGGCGCTTCCGCATTGACGGATCGGGAGTAGATGGCAAGGCACGTCGCCTTGGTTGGGAAACGGTTCTCCGTCTTCGAAAAGCCGAGGTCATGGCGCGCAAGGTTCAACAGGTCGGCGCTGTCTTCCCGGTCGTGGATCGTGAAGGCAGGATCGATGCCGATCTGCTCGGCATAGTCTCGTAGAAGGCGGGCGCCGATGCCGTGGAACGTACCCGTCCAGGCAAGCGCATCTGCGGTTATACCGGCATTCGTGCCCAGCACCTCCCGGCAGATCCGTTCGACGCGACGGCTCATCTCGGCTGCAGCCCGGCGCGAAAAGGTCATCAGCAGGATGCGGCGCGGGTCTGCGCCCTTGACGATGAGATGCGCCACGCGATGGGCAAGCGTATTCGTCTTGCCGGAACCGGCCCCGGCAATGACGAGCAATGGTCCGGCGACATGGCCGTCGCCTCCGGTCGCGCCATGCTCTACCGCCAGCCGCTGCTCCGGGTTCAGCTTTTCCAGATAGGCAGCGGTCATGAATTCTCCTGAATGTGCCGGATGAAGAATGGCCAGGCGCAATCTGCAACGAATCGCAAGCGCGATAATATATGAACGTTCTATGGATGTTCCGAATCGCCGAAGCCTGTCAAGATTGACGGCAGCCGCACGCAGATGTGACCTCTGGCGCAAGAAACTTATCCGGATTTGATCAGGTTAGGCTCGAAAACGACTTTCTTCGTACTTATGTCTTATTCTGGCGCGGTATTCTGAGTTTTGGGCTTGATAGTGCGTAACATGAAGGTCTCAGGGCATGAACGAAACGATCGCCACTAGGCTGCGTCTGCCTAGCGGGCTGGTGGCTCTGTCCGACGGGCGCTTTGCGCTGTTGGAGATGGATGCCAGCCGCCGCTGTCTGAAGATTTTCGACACAAGCGGCGCGTATCGGGAGGTCTGCCGGATCGGCGGCAGTCCAAGCGGAATTGCGCTCGATGGGGACGGGTGCTTCTGGATAGCTGACGGGCCGGAAAATTCGCTCGTCAGACTTTCGCCTCAGGGGCGCGTGTTGCAGGTGATCGAAGGCAGCGCGGATGGCCCGTTTCTTCATCCGAATGCGCTCGCTTTCGGGCCGGACGGCCTGCTCTACATGACCGATTCCGGCATACGCCTCGACGACCTGCTCGAAGGCGGCCATATTCACCCCGATTTCTTCAAGGCCGCCTACAATGGCTGCGTCTATCAGATCGACCCCGCAGAGGGGCGTGTCATCAGGGTTTTGGCCGCCGGCCTGCTTCTGGCAAGCGGCATAGCTTTCGGTGCCGATGGGCTGCTTTACTATAGCGAGACGCTGACCGGAAAGATTCACCGGCAGATCATCGGCGGCCGTCAGGAGCTGTTCGTCCAGTCCATGACGTCACCAGCCATAAACGTCTTGCGCGGGCCGTCCGGTCTCGCCTTCGATCGCAGCGGCGTACTTTATTGTGCGATGTATGGTCTTGGCGAAATTCTGCTCGTCGATAGCGATGGCAAAATGGCTGGTCACATTCGGACGAACGGTACGAGGCCGGGCAATATCGCGTTTACGATCGATGGCAAACATCTGCTCGTCAGCGAGCAGGAAAACGATGTCGTTGAGAAGATAACGGCGCCACGTCCCGGGCTGCCGCTGCATATGCCGTCCATTTCGTAGAACGGCTCCATCTCTCAGAGTAGTCAGTGGACATGCCCGATGGCCGGGCATGTCCTGTTCCTATGGATGTGACGCTTATTCCGCGGCAGGGATCTGCTTGTTGCCCTTGCCCGACTTGCCGTCCGTCGATGCGGTATCGTTGGCGGCGGGCTTGGCATGGCGACGGCGCCAGTCGCCGAGGAAGAGCAGGATCGGCGCGGCGATGAAGATCGACGAGGCGCCGGCGACGAGGATGCCGAACACCATCGGGATCGCGAAGCTGGAGACGGCGCTGCCGCCCCAGATCGCCATCGGCACCAGCGCCAGGAAGGCAGTGGCGTTGGTATAGAGGCTTCGCGCCAGGGTCTCGTTGATCGACCTGTCGATGATCTCGCGCAGAGGCATCGACTTGTAGAGCCGCATGTTTTCACGCATGCGGTCATAGACCACGACCTTGTCGTTCACCGAATATCCCACAAGCGTCAGGATCGCGGCGATGGCCGTCAGGTTGAAATCGAGGCCGGTGATCGCGAAGAAGCCGATCGCCTTGGTGACGTCGAGTATCAGCGTGATGATGGCGCCGACTGCGAACGGCCATTCGAAGCGATACCAGATATAGAACAGCATCGCGAGGCTGGCGATCACGACCGACAGGATACCGGCCTGGGCAAGTTCGCCCGAAACCTTCGGACCGATGACATCGGTGCCTTCGATGGTCGCGGTCGGGTCGATCTTGACGATTTCCGCCTTGAGCTTGGTCACAGCAGCTGTCTGCGCTTCTTCACCGCCGTCCTGACGCTGGGCGCGGACAAGCAAGCTGTTGTTGTCGCCGAAGGACTGCAGTGCGATTTCGCCGAGGCCGAGCGTGTTCAGACCCTCGCGGAAGGTGGCCAGATCGGCCGCGTCCTTTGTCTTGACCGACATCTGGATGCCGCCACGGAAATCGACGCCGTAGTTGAGGCCCGGATGGAAGAACAGGACCACCGAGGCGAGCGACAGGATCGCCGAGACGGTGATGCCGAAGAAACGTGCCTTCATGAACTGGATGTGCTTGTCATAGGGGCTGAAGGGGATCAGCGGCCTGATGTTGAGCACCTTCAGCTTCCGGCGGCGGGTGATGGCGATCATCACGACGCGTACGAAGGCGACGGATGTGAACATCGAGATAATGAGGCCGAGACCCATGGTCACGGCAAAGCCGCGAACCGGGCCGGAGCCGAAGTAGAACAGGATGGCGGCGGCGATCAGGGCCGTCATGTTGCCGTCGATAATCGTCGAATAAGCCTTCCGGAAGCCGTTATCGATGGCGGCGAAGGCGCTCTGGCCCTTGCGGGTTTCTTCGCGGATACGCTCGTTGATGAGAACGTTGGCATCAACCGCAAGACCGATACCGAGGACGACACCGGCGATGCCGGGCAGCGTCAGCGTGGCGCCGACCAGGGTCAGGGCCGAGAAGGTCAGGACCGTGTGGATGAGCAGTGCAACATTCGCGAGAATGCCCCAGGTGCCGTAGAGCACAAAGATGAAGGCGGCAACCAGGACGAAGCCGACCAGGCCGCTATAGATGCCCTTCTGGATCGCGTCGGCGCCGAGGTCAGCGCCGACGGTACGTTCTTCGATGACGGTCAGCTTGGCGGGCAGGGCGCCGGCGCGCAGCAGGGCTGCAAGCGTGGTGGCGCTGTCGGCAGTGAAGTTGCCGGAGATCTGACCCGAACCACCGGTGATGGGCTCGCGGATATTCGGCGCGCTCAACACCTTGTTGTCGAGGACGATAGCGAAGGGCTTGCCGACGTTCTCGCGAGTGATTTCCGCAAAGCGGTTGGCACCGGCGCTGTCGAAGCGGAAGGTGACGAGCGGTTCATGCGTGTTGGGGTCGAAGCTGACGCGGGCATCGGTCAGACGGTCGCCCGACAGTTCGATACGGTCGAGAACCGGATAGCTGTTGCCCTGCTCGTCCTTCATGATGGTGACGCCAGGCCCCGGATTGTTCGGGTCGACGTTGTCGGCAAGCAAATGGAAGGACATCTTCGCGGTCGAGCCGAGCAGTTCGCGCAGACGCGACGGATCCTGTGCGCCCGGAAGCTGGACGAGAACGCGGTTCGGGCCGACGCGCTGGATGGTCGGTTCGGCAACGCCCACCTGGTCGACGCGCTTGCGGATGACTTCAAGGCTCTGCTGAACGGCGGAATCGACGTTGGCTGAAATACCCGCCTGCGAGAAGGACATGGTGATCGTTGCGCCATTCGGGCTGATCGTCAGGTCGGACTGGCCGGCGGAAAGGCCTGACGTCACCGTGTTGGCGAGCGTCTGTAACTGCGTGACTGCAGCACCGCTCTGCGTGGGATCGGTGAGCGTCACGACGACCTGATTGCCGTTGCGGACGATCGAACGGGTCAGGATGTTCTTGTCGCGCAGCACGCGGCGTGAATCCTGCTGCAGCGACTGCAGTCGGCCGTTGGTCAAGTCCTTCTCGTCGACTTCGAGAACAAGATAGGAGCCGCCGCGAAGGTCGAGGCCGAGGGGAACCTGGCTATGCGGTAGCCAGGACGGAATTTTGCTGAGGGACGACTCCGGGAGTACGTTCGGCAAGGCAATAAGGAAGCCAAGCACGATGATCACCGAGTAGAGTGCCACCAGCCATCGTGAAGTGCGCATGGGTATTATCCTTGGAAATACGCTATTGCCAGCGGTCTGGCCGCTGGCGGAAATTAGGTCGTGTGGGGATGCGCGTGTCGGCGCTGAAGGCTCAGGCGAAGCTGGCCGGAGGCGCGCGGGCAAGATAGGCGCGGGCGTGAGCGGATTCGAGCCGCGATACGATGACATGGTCGCTCGGCTGCCAGGGTCTGGCGATACGCTCGAGCGAGGGAAGGGATGCGGGCGTTGCCGGGCCGATATCGTGCCAAGTCGTCTTCGGCGTCAAAAGCCGGTCGGCGACGACGATGCCGCGAATGGGATCGCGGACGGAAAGACAAAGCGGCTGGCTATCCCTGCCGGAGGAAAGCGCCTCTGCATCCGCGCGCGTGGCAAGGTTGATGCCGCCGCCAAGCGCCAGCCCGATATAGGCGAAGAACGCGAGGAACAGCGAAGCAATCACGCGCGCTCCGGCGCGATGCGTCCTGTCGTCTCTATCTTCGCTGTCGGCAGCGCCGAATTCGAGTGGGCTCAACGGTCAGAAATGCCTTCTTTCCTTTGCCGGCACGAACTCCGGCGGTTCGGTCATGATATCAGGGCGTCTCGCGCCTTCATAGTGCGTCCCGTCATGATGCACTTGCGCCGGCCGGTCAACCGTCCCGGTGCGATTTCTTCCATGACGGGAATGTCGGGCATTACGGCTTGGGCGCCAGGCAGCTTGCCGGAACGCGATACGCATGGAGCGTGGTGCCCTTCATGTCGCCGAAGGGAGGTGCCCAACTCTTGATCAACTCTGCCTGGCCCTCAGGGCAGGTAAGCGGATCGGAGTCGATGAACAGCACCGGACCGGTCAGATCGGCAGGCAGGGAGAAATCCTGCTCGTAGTAGTTCTTCGGAAAACCACCGAAATTGCGGGCGTAGATGTGGAATGGCTTGTCCCTCAGCGTGTAGAATAGATCGGCAAGAATGGCGCGATCCGAGGTCACGATATCAGGCAGCTTCGCAGCCGTTGCGATATCGGCGATTTCCAGGCTGACGATGCTGCGGCCGACATAGCGCTTCATGACGAGATCGCCGTTCGGAATTTTCACATCAAGCGCGAAGACTGTCAGTACCGGAATGACAACGGCGACGATCGCGCCGATGATCAGCGAGGTGACGAGCCCCTTCTTCGTCAGCCGGTAAAGCAGCCAGACGGCGAGTATGGTGCCTGCGGCATAGGCTGAGACGGCCCAGTTAGCGTAGGCCTTGGCGAAAAGGGCCTGCAGAGCGATCAGAATCACCACGGGCATCGACAGCCAGAACAGCAGCTTTTCCCTGTCGTCGCTCTGTCCACGGATCAACCGCCATGTCGCCCATAGAAGTGCGAAGAACACGACCGGGCCGACGACGCCGAACTGGGCGCCGACGAAGCCCAGTCCGTTGAGAAGGTGCTTCAGGGCGCTGGTTCCGCTGTCGCCGCTGCTCCAGCGGGCGATGCTTTCGGTATGCTTTACTGTCGCTGCGTCATGCGTGACGTTCCACCACAGATTGGGCGCAACGACGATGGCCCCGACGACCGCGGCAATGGCCACGTCCCGCCAGGCAATACGCGCCGACCGCAGCGTCAGCATGGCGATACCGACGCCCGGCAGCAGGAAGAGCACGGAGTACTTCGTCATGAAGGCGAGGCCGAGGCTGATGCCAAGGATCAGCGCTTCGGAGACGGAAGAACGCCGGGTCAGGCCGAGAAAAGCCCAGATGGCAATCGTGATGAACAGAATCTGGATCGTATCGGTCGACACCAGTACTGCCGAAAGCGAAGCAGCCGGCAGGGTGATGAAGATCACGCCGACCCAGGGAGCGATCTGGCGCCCTTCCTCTCCGTCGAACAGCCGGCGCGTCGTCGCAATCAGCATCAACGCGGTGGCGAGATGGAAGAGCGGCGCGGATATGCGGATCCAGAAGGTCGAGTCCGATCCCGAGATCGTGTTGAAGAAGCGAATGACCCAGGCGATCATCGGCGGCTTGGAATAATAGCCGAAGTCCAGGTTCTGACCCCAGAACCAGTATTGCGCCTCGTCGACGAATAGATCCGTCCTGTTGATCAGCAGCATGAGCACGCGCCAAAGCGTCACGCCGAAGATGATCGCAAGAGCTACTCTCAGCGAAAGCGTCTGGGTATTCGTTCGGGATTGGGTCGTATCGGACATTAAAGGATAGATCTCGGTGCCAAGTCGTGAGGCTTAATACGGAACTATCAATGTTAATGCTAGCTACTGGCGGACGAGAAACGTGGGAAGGCGCCGGCGTGTATCAGACCGCGAGGCGTTCAATGTCGTTCCGAAATCGGTATGGCGTGCCAGGTGGCACTAAAGCACGCGAGAGGTGCTGGTGCCGCGTGTCTCTTCGATATGGCACAGAAGCATAAAGGCTGCGAGCGTCATGCCGGCCATCAGCGAAGCGGTCAAACCAAGAACAATCATTGCTCTCTCCGTATCGACATCAAATTGTCTGAGGCCCTGAGCACTAGGGCATGAAGCTTGCTTGTGACTTGCGTTGAAGTGGCTTTTGCCGGGGATGGACACGCATAAAGGGCTGTCCCGGCTCAGCGATGACCGAAACCGGACGGTCGGCCTGGTGTCATTAACCTTCGGGCAAGGAATTAACCATAAATAATGAGGCTGAACGTCGGAATGGGAAAATTGTGACTCGTTCTCAGCAGGCATGAAGCCGCCCCGTCGTACCGGGTCAGATCCGGTATCCATCTCATCAAACAGGTCCGCACAAGACTTTGATGAACGAGCGAGCTTCAGCGCCTCGATCATTTGATCGGCGGCTTCCTGTGCTTTTCCTCGCGTCCTCATCGCGCTTTGCGCGGATCATCAGCGGTTTCGCCGGCGCTTGCGCGCTCGGCACTTCGGCGGGGACGATTTTGGCGCAGGATTCGCCGTCAGATCAGGCAGGTAGGGCACAGGCTGGCAGCCTTCGCGACCGCTTGCGTTTTGCTGGTCTCGACGCCGGACAATGCGAGACCCTGCGCCGCAATCGACCGATGCTCGAGGCCCATCTCAAGTCCGGTTTGCGCGATCTCTTCCATCGTTTCCAGACGTTTCCGGACGCCGCCCGCAATTTCAGCAGCGAAAGCCAGCTCGAACGGCTCCAGGATCTACAGTCCTCCCATTGGGATGTTCTGACGGATGCTCGCTTCGACAGTCTCTACGCCGAGCGCGTCAAGGTTCTCTCCGACAGCGAAAGCAAGATGGGGCTTGATCCGCGCTGGCACGTTGCCGGCCATGGCGTAGTGCTGGAGCATATCCTTGCCGGCCTTCTCGATGAGATGGGTGGCCGCGCCATCCTGCCGGGAGCCAAGCGCCGGGCGCGTGAGCTGAAGGAACTGGTCACCTCAGTCGTCCGCCTTGTCATGGTCGATGTCGAAATTGCCGTATCGCTGCGCTTCAACGAATTGCGTATCGGCCATCAGCGGGCTCTTGCCGAACAGCGCCTCGCCGATCGCAGCGAAGCGGCAGGTCTCTTCGCCGAGTTGGCCAACGGTCTCGCCGACCGCGATCTGACGGCCCGCCTGCCCGCCGATTGTCCCGAAGCCTACATGGAAGTGGCCGAAGCGCTGAACGCCGCTCTCGAAGACATTCGGCAGCAGTTTGCTGTGCTCTCCAGCGGCATGCAGGCAGCGGAAGCGACGACGAATGCCATCGCGCGCACCTCCAGATCCTTTGTCGAGAATTCCGCGGAACACGCGCAAGGGCTCGCAGCCTCGTCACGCCAGCTTGCCGAGCTTGCTGATCAGCTGCGCGGCAATGCCGCCAATACCCGTTCGGCGGAGCGTGCCGCAGCGTCGACGCGCAACGCCGCGGAAGACAGCGGTCGGATCGTCGGGCAAGCGATATCGGCCATGGCGGATATCGAGACATCGGCCGAAAAGATCGGCCAGATCATCGGCGTCATCGACGAGATCGCCTTCCAGACCAATCTTCTCGCCTTGAATGCCGGTATCGAGGCCGCGCGCGCCGGCGACAGCGGCCGTGGCTTTGCCGTCGTCGCACAGGAGGTTCGCGCGCTTGCGCAGCGTTCCGCCGATGCGGCGCGTGAAATCAAGGTTCTGGTTTCGGGGACGAAGGCGCAGGTTGACGCAGGCGTACAGATGGTCGGCCGCACGCAGGATGCGATCGGCAGCATCGTCCGCCAGGTGACGGATATCAACGACGCTATTTCCGGGATCGCGGCGGCGAGCGACGTGCAGGTAGCCGGCCTGCATTCGCTCTCGGCGGATATCGGCGATTTCAGCACGCGCGCTGCCGCTGGCGAAGGCTTGGCCAATCGCTCGCTGGAAGGCGCCGATAACCTCCAGACCGTTGTTGTCGAACTCGGCCGCACCATCCGCGAGTTTCGCATCGAGCGCGAGCGGCGCCATGCGGTCGCCCCGGCACCGGCGAAGGCCGCGCAGCAGCGACAGCTTCCCGCCCGCGACGAATTCAACGTCGGGCGCGATGAAGACGAAATGGCCGACTTCGGCTTCCCGCTTCGCAGAACGGCGATGGGAGGCGAACGCAATGCCTATTGATTTAACTGTTTCATGCACATGCGGGCCGGCAGGCCCGATTTCATACAACAAGGAATAAAGCGATGCCGAGCAGGAAAGGCGAAAAGACAATCAGTCTGGCTGCGGTGCTGGACCTCAACGAGGCCTCGACGCTGCGCGGCAAGTTGATGGGTATGCGCGGCAGCAATGTCGTGATCGATGCATCCGGCGTCGAAAGGGTTGGGGCCTTGTGCATGCAGGTCATCATGGCCGCTGCCAAGACCTGGGATGAGGACAAGCTGTCCTTCACCTTTTCCAAGGTGTCGGACGCATTTCAAAAAACGATGCAGATGATCGGGGTGGATATCTCTCATCTGCTGGCCAAGGAGATCCGGCAATGAAGAAAAAAGTGCTGACCGTGGATGATTCACGGACCATTCGAAACATGCTTCTCGTCACCCTCAACAATGCGGGTTTCGAGACAATCCAGGCTGAAGACGGCGTCGAGGGCCTGGAAATTCTGGAAGAAGCCAATCCGGACGTCATCGTCACCGATATCAACATGCCGCGCCTCGATGGCTTCGGCTTCATCGAAGGCGTTCGCCGCAACGACAGATATCGCGCCGTTCCGATCCTCGTACTGACGACGGAAAGCGACGCCGAGAAGAAGAACCGTGCCCGCCAGGCCGGCGCAACCGGCTGGATCGTCAAGCCGTTCGACCCCGCCAAGCTGATCGATGCCATCGAGCGCGTAACCGCCTAAACAGGATCCGCCCCTTATGGATATGAACGAAATCAAAGAGATTTTCTTCCAGGAGTGCGAAGAGCAGCTCGCCGAACTGGAATCCGGTCTCCTGAAAATGAATGATGGGGACCGTGATCCGGAAACCGTCAATGCCGTGTTCCGCGCCGTTCATTCCATCAAGGGTGGGGCAGGTGCCTTCGGTCTGGACGACCTGGTCGCATTCGCCCACGTCTTCGAGACCACGCTCGATTGCGTTCGATCTAACAAGCTGGAGCCGACCCAGGACGTCCTGAAGGTCATGCTCAAGGCCGCCGACGTGCTGGCCGATCTGACCAATGCCGCCCGTGATGGCGGCAGCGTCGATCCGGCGCGCAGCCGCGGGCTGGTCAAGGAGTTGGAAGCACTGGCCAACGGCGACGTGCCTGCACCATCCGCAGCAGTCGTCGCAGAGCCGGCTCCGAAGCCCGTAGCCGTAGCGGCTGCACCGGCGCCGACGGACGACAGCGGCTTCCAGCCGATCCCGTTCAGCTTCGACGATGATTTCGGTTCCGACGAGCCATCCGTCGATGCGCTGCCGGAATATGAAGTCAGCTTCAAGCCGCGCTCGGATCTCTACGCCAAGGGCAATGACGCCACGCTGTTGCTGCGCGACCTCGCGCGGTTGGGCGAAATGAGCGTCTATTGCGATCTCGATGCGCTGCCGGGCCTTCCCGAACTCGATCCGGAAGGTGCCTATTTCAAGTGGACGATCTCGATCAAGACGGACAAGGGCGAAGATGCCATCCGTACCGTTTTCGAGTTTGCCGAATGGGATTGCGAGCTTGATGTCCGGCTTGTTGGTGCTGCCGCGTCCGATGACGAAGAACTGCCGATGGTTCCGGTGCCCTTCGATCTCTCCGTTCTCGACGATGAGCGCGCCGAACCGGCAGCTGAACCGATCGAGGAAGCTCCGTTGGCAAAGAGCGATGCCGCTGCCGCCGTTGCCGCAGCCGAAACCGCCAGCAATGTCACGCAGCTCGCGGCCGTTGCAGCCCGCGTCGAGAAGAAGGAAGCGGCTCTTGCTGCCGCTGCGGCCGCCAACGCTGCCGCAGCGCAAAACAATGCCGCCGCCAGCGTCGGCCAGACCATCCGCGTCGATCTCGACCGTGTGGACAGGCTGATCAACCTCGTCGGCGAGCTCGTCATCAATCAGGCGATGCTGTCGCAGAGCGTTGTTGAAAACGACAACAACGGCGCATCCTCGATCAACATGGGTCTTGAGGAGCTGCAGCAGCTCACCCGCGAGATTCAGGATAGCGTCATGGCGATCCGCGCGCAGCCGGTGAAGCCGGTCTTCCAGCGCATGTCGCGTATCGTCCGCGAAATCGCCGACATGACCGGCAAGTCGATCCGCCTGATCACCGAAGGCGAGAATACGGAAGTCGACAAGACTGTCATCGACAAGCTCGCCGAGCCGCTCACCCACATGATCCGCAATGCCGTCGACCACGGCATCGAAAGCCCTGAGAAGCGCTCGACGCTCGGCAAGAACCCTGAAGGCACGGTTCGACTGACGGCCAAGCACCGTTCGGGTCGCATCCTGATCGAACTTGCCGACGACGGTGCGGGCATCAATCGCGAGAGGGTGCGTCAGAAGGCGATCGACAACGACCTGATCGCGGCTGACGCCAATCTCTCCGATGAAGAAATCGACAATCTGATCTTCCTGCCGGGCTTCTCGACCGCCGACAAGATCTCGGACATTTCCGGCCGCGGCGTCGGCATGGACGTGGTCAAGCGTTCGATCCAGGCGCTCGGTGGCCGCATCAACATCAGCTCCAGGCCGGGGCAGGGCTCTGTCTTTACGATGAGCCTGCCGCTGACGCTTGCCGTTCTCGACGGCATGGTGGTGACGGTTGCCGGCCAGACCCTGGTCGTGCCGTTGACCGCCATCGTCGAAACGCTCCAGCCGGAGGCGTCCGCGATCCATTCGTTCGGTGCGAACCATCGCCTGATCTCGATCCGCAACAGCTTCTGCCCGCTGGTCGATGTCGGCCGCATCCTGAACTTCCGCGCCACGCAGGCCAATCCAGTCGAAGGCGTAGCGTTGCTTGTGGAGTCGGAAGGCGGCGGTCAGCGCGCGCTCATGGTCGATGCGATCCAGGGGCAGCGGCAGGTCGTCATCAAGAGCCTTGAAGCGAACTACACGCACGTGCCCGGCATCGCGGCCGCAACCATCCTCGGCGATGGCCGCGTGGCTCTCATTCTCGATGTCGATGCGGTGGTCGGCGCTTCGCGCGGTCAGTCGCTGAAACCAGAAATGTCCTACGCAGCGGTGGGTTGAGTTTATGTCCTATGCCGTCAAGAATCTGACCCAGGGAGTCCGGGAGCTGATCGCCTTCCGGATTGGCGATCAGGAGTTCTGCGTCGACATCATGTCGGTTCGTGAAATTCGCGGCTGGACTCCGGCGACCGTCATGCCGCATGCGCCCGCCTATATGCTTGGCGTCATCAACCTGCGCGGCGCCGTGCTGCCGATCATCGATCTGTCGAGCCGTCTCGGCATGAAGGATGCGGAGCCGACGGCGCGGCATGTGATCATCGTGGCGCAGGTCAAGCGCAAGGTCGTCGGTCTTCTGGTCGATGCCGTGTCCGACATCCTGACGATCACCGACGACAGCATACAGCCGACGCCGGAGATCTCGTCCGACCATGAGCGGCAGTTTGCCCGCGGCATCGTCGCCATCGACCGTCGCATGATCTGCCTTATCGAACTGGAAGCCCTGTTCCCCGAGAGTGAAAGCGAAGCTGCATGAATGTGATGGGAGCGATAGATCTCAAGGCGTCCCCAGACGAGGTGCTGGCCAGCGGCGAATACCCGCTGACCCGGCGCGACCTCGCCGAGATCGCCGCCATGATCTATGCGGATGCGGGCATTTCCCTCAACGAAAGCAAGGCGTCGCTGGTCTATTCGCGGCTGTCGAAGCATATTCGCGCGCTGGGCCTGCCGGGTTTCCGCGACTACTGTCTGCTGGTGTCGTCGCCGGCCGGAAGTGCGGCGCGACGCGAGATGCTGTCGCATCTGACGACGAACTTCACCCGTTTCTTCCGCGAGAACCATCATTTCGATCATCTGCGCACTGAAGTTCTGCCCGGCCTGCTGGCCCGCGCCAAGGCTGGCGGTCGCGTCCGGATCTGGTCGGCTGCCTGTTCCGACGGGCAGGAACCCTATTCCATCGCGCTGACGGTCTTGTCGCTTATGCCGAATGTGGCCGAGTTCGATTTCAAGATCCTGGCGACGGATATCGATCCGAAGATACTCGGCCTTGCGCGTGCCGGCGCCTATGACGAGGCTGCGCTGGAAACGATCTCGCCCGCCATGCGCAAGCAATGGTTCCAGGAGGTCAATGTCCAGGGCCGCCGCAAGTTCCAGATCGACGATCGTGTCAAGCGGCTCATCACCTTCAACGAGCTGAACCTGATGGCGCAGTGGCCCTTCAAGGGGACCTTCGACGTCATCTTCTGCCGCAACGTCGTCATCTATTTCGATGAGCCGACGCAGGTGAAGATCTGGTCGCGTTTCGCCGGTCAGCTGCAAGAAGGGGGCCATCTCTACATTGGCCATTCCGAACGCGTCGCAGGGGAATCGAAGCATCTCTTCGACAATATCGGCATCACCACCTATCGCTATCTCGGTAAAAACGCGGGGAGAAAACTATGAACGCAGCTGCCCGTGTTCTCGTCGTCGACGATTCCCCAACCATGCGCGGCTTGATCACCGCTGTCTTGCGCTCGGATCCGGAAGTCAACGTCGTCGGTCAAGCCGGCGATGCGCTGGAGGCGCGTGCGGCGATCAAGGCGCTCAATCCGGATGTCGTCACACTCGATATCGAGATGCCGAACATGAACGGCCTCGATTTTCTTGAGAAGATCATGACACTGAGGCCGATGCCGGTCATCATGGTCTCCACGATGACGCATCGCGGCGCCGATGCGACGCTCGCCGCGCTTGAGATCGGTGCGTTCGATTGCGTCGGAAAGCCCTCGCCGGGCGAGCCCCATCCGTTCGGCGACCTGGCGGAGAAGGTGAAGGCCGCAGCTCGCTCGCAGCGGCAATACGTCAAAGCCGGTGCGGAACGCGCGCCCCCAGCCCCGGCGGTTGCCGATTTCCGCGTTGGCCGAAAGATCGTCGCGATCGGCTCCTCCACTGGCGGTGTCGAGGCGTTGATCAATGTGCTGCAGAAGTTTCCGGCCAATTGTCCGCCGACCGTCATCACCCAGCATATGCCGCCAACCTTTACACGCAGCTTTGCAGAGCGGTTGAACCGCCTCTGTGCGCCGGTTGTCGAAGAGGCGACCGACGGCGCGCGCTTGGCAATCGGCAAGATCTATCTGGCGCCCGGCGGCGAAAGGCATTTGCGGGTTGCCAATGCCTCGGCACCGCACTGCCGCCTGGTCGAAGGCGCGCCCGTAAACGGCCATCGCCCTTCCGTCGACGTGCTCTTTGATTCGGTTGCCGAACTGGCAGGCCGCAATGCCGTCGGTGTGATCCTGACCGGTATGGGCCGCGACGGCGCCGCCGGCCTTCTCAAGATGCGCCACGCCGGAGCCCGCACCATCGGTCAGAACGAAAAGACCTGTGTGGTCTACGGCATGCCGAGGGTCGCCCATGAGCTTGGTGCCGTCGAAAACCAGTTTCCGCTGAACGCCATTGGCGAGGAAATCTTGAAAATAACAGCCGCCCGAAAGGAAGGGAGCGAATAATGTCTCTAGCGGAGAAAATCAAAGTTCTGATCGTCGATGATCAGGTCACCAGCCGCCTCCTGCTCAGCGATGCGCTGACGCAGCTCGGCTTCAAGCAGATCACGGCAGCCGGTGACGGCGAGCAGGGGATGAAGATCATGGAGCAGCAGCCCCATCATCTGGTCATCTCCGACTTTAACATGCCGAAGATGGATGGGCTTGGCCTGCTGCAGGCTGTGCGTACCAACCCGACGACGAAGAAGGCGGCCTTCATCATTCTGACGGCGCAGGGCGACCGCGCGCTTGTCCAGAAGGCGGCCCAGCTTGGCGCCAACAACGTGCTGGCCAAGCCCTTCACCATCGAAAAGATGAAAGCGGCAATCGAGGCCGTGTTCGGAGCATTGAAATGATCGTCGAGGGTGCTGCCCGCCGCGTTCACATCATTCAGGGCGAGTACAAGGTCGTGAGCGATCCGGAGGTGGTGTTGGCCACCATCCTCGGCTCGTGCGTAGCGGCCTGCCTGCGCGACCCGATCGCCGGCGTCGGCGGCATGAACCATTTCCTCCTCCCGGGAATGGCAAGCTCGCCGATGAGCGGTGGTGATGCGACGCGCTACGGCGTGCACCTGATGGAGCTTCTGATCAACGGCCTCCTGAAGAAGGGCGCTCGTCGCGATCGGCTGGAGGCGAAAGTCTTCGGCGGCGCAAAGACGATCGCGACCTTCTCCAATGTCGGCGAGCAGAATGCAGCCTTTGCCATGCAGTTCCTGAAGGACGAAGGCATACCCGTCGTTGGTTCGAGCACCGGCGGCGAACATGGGCGCAAAATTGAATATTGGCCGATCTCCGGAAGAGCCAGGCAATACCCGCTCACCGGTGCGGAAACGCAGAAGACTGTGGCGCTCGAGCAGCGTCCCGTCGTGGCTCCGAAGCCGGTCGACAATTCGATCGAATTTTTCTGATCAGCGAGGCTACCGCATGACCCCCTTCCAGCGCGCCGAAATGACCGACTCCGAGGATCTGCTCCCGGCTATTCTCCTGCGTATCGTTTCCGAATTGCACGATGTCGCCTATCTGATCGAACGCATCGAGCCGCAGCTGCTGGATGTCGGAGGCGCAAAGGTGCTGGAATCGCCCGGCACGATGAAGGTTCTTCAAGGCATCGACCTTGCCGTCCAGAAGACGCGCGGCATTGCCGAATTCATCGACACCATTGCCGGCAGCATGCCGGAGGGATGGACCGTCGATCTTGCCGCAGCATTGAGCCTGGTCAAGCTGACGGAGATGCAGAAGGCGCTTGGCGGCGGCAATTTCCACGCCCATCAGCAACCCATGGCGAAGGCGGCCGGCGATTTCGATTTCTTCTGATCGGGCATCCATAATGGATATTGTTTTTCTTATATAATTCTCGCTCGTTTCTCCCCCGCTTTTTCCTTAGAGGCGGGCCGGACGAAACGTTCGCACAAGTTTCAATTTCTATTTTCGCTACGGAGCACAAAGGCATCAGGTCTTTGACGAATCGTGCGAGAACAGAATGAATCTGTTAAATCAATTAGTTCCCTTATTCCGGAACATCCAGAATCTGGGTAGAACGCGCCTGATGATCATGGGTGGCGTCGGCGCAGCTTCCATTGTGCTGGTCCTGCTGGCGGCCCTCTTTGTCAACAAGCCAACCCAGGAAACGCTCTATGTCGGCCTGGATGCGACCGATCTCAATCAGATCAGCATCGCGCTTGCTGAAGCCAAGATCAATTTTCAGGTCGGCACCGACGGCACCAGCCTGACCGTTCCGGCCGGGATGACCGGCAAGGCGCGCGCGCTGCTTGCCGAGCGCGGCCTGCCGAGCAGCGGCAAGGCCGGCTACGAACTCTTCGACAATGTCGGCTCGCTGGGTCTGACCTCCTTCATGCAGGAAGTCACCCGCGTCCGTGCACTCGAAGGCGAGATCAGCCGTACCATCACCTCGATCGCTGGCATCAGCGCTGCGCGCGTTCACATCGTCATGCAAGATGTCGGCAATTTCCGTAAGGCCGATCAGAAGCCGACGGCGTCGGTGATGATCCGGGCGAGTGCCGAGGCGGCACGCAGGTCGGCGCCGGCCATCCGTCATCTGGTTGCTTCGGCCGTTCCTGGTCTGGAAGTCGATGACGTCACCATCCTCGATTCGACCGGTCAGCTGCTCGCCTCGGGCGACGATCAGAGCAACGGCGCGCTCAGCCGCAATCTCGGCATCGTGCAGAATGTGCAGAGCGAAATCGAAGGCAATATCAACAAGGCCCTCGCACCGTTCCTCGGCATGGACAATTTCCGCTCCAGCGTCACGGCACAGCTGAATACCGATAGCCAGCAGGTACACGAAACCACCTTCGATCCGGAATCGAAGGTCGAGCGCTCCGTTCGCACGGTCAAGGAAGCGCAGAAGTCGCAGCAGAGCCAACCCGACACGGCGGCGACGGTGGAACAGAATATCCCGCAGGCGGCTCCGCAATCCGGCGGGAACACACCGACGTCGAACGACCAGTCCGACAAACGCGAAGAGCAGACCAACTACGAAATCAACAGCAAGACGACGGCGACCACGCGCAACAGCTACAAGATCGAAAAGCTCTCGGTCGCCGTGGTGGTCAACAGAGGTCGTATCGCCCAGATGCTTGGCGACGGTGCCGATCAGGCGAAGGTCGATGCCTATATCGCCGAAATGCAGAAGATCGTTGCTACGGCTGCAGGCGTCGATCAGACCCGTGGCGATATTGTCAGCGTCAATGCGATGAACTTCCTCGACAACCAGCTTCTGGAAGATACCGGATCGGGTTTCAGCATCACGGAAATGTTGAGCCGCAACCTGGCTGGTATCATCAACTCGCTGGCCTTCGTCGCAGTCGCCTTCCTGATCGTCTGGGTAGGCTTCCGTCCGCTGATCCGCTCGCTGAGTGGCGGTGCGGCAAGCGGGACGGCGTTGCCAGAGGCCGCCGGCCTGGAACTGCCGGACTTCGCGCCTCCGGTGGGCGGCCCCGGCGCCGCACTCATGGATGGCTTCGGCTCGGATTTCGGTTTCGACAGCACCGACGATCTGCTGACGATGGGAGACGACGGCGGCACGTTCAACCGCCGCGTCAAGGAAGGGCCGGAGCGTCGCCTTTCGCGCATGGTGGAAATCAGCGAAGAGCGCGCCGCAAAGATCCTCAGAAAATGGGCCGTCGACAAGGCTGCATGATGAAACGACCGGGAGAGATCCCGGTCGTTTGCGTTTCCGGAATGGTCTTATAGCTCTGCCCGCTTTGCAGGCCTCATTGTTGCAGGTTCGACTCAGCCAAGTAATTTGACGTGTTCGTAAGATGGAATTTTGATGTATAGGCCGTTGCTGGGTAGAAAGAATCGACTTACTAATATGCCAACTATACTTGTTAACCGTTTAATTGGCGCGAATCGGCCTCCTATATCAGGGTTTCGAAAGCTTCCTGAGCTTGTCGAGTCCGGTCGCGGGAAAATCGGTGCATGGTTGGTTGGTCATGTCCGCAGTGTCTATGCGGCATGACAGTAGATGTGGAAAACAACGACGGGTGCGTTGATCGACCGTGCCGTCACCGGGATGTGTTTTCGTCACGGTAAACAATGATCGGCGCCGACGCCCTATGGAAATCAAAATGATTTTCCGGGGCTGGCGGGCCGGGCTTCGACTGAATGATGCTCTTGTTGACGACTCATCGTCCACCAGCGGCAGGAAATGCGGGAATGGACATACAGATATCGCAGGCGAGCAAAGGCGATAGGGATGCGCGGTCAATTGCGCCTGCCACCGCCATGTCGCGCGAGCAGCTGATTCTCCAGCTGAGTGCCATTTCCGGTCCGACCTATCTTCAAGCCGGACTACGGGCGCTGGCCAGTTATGCCGGTGCCTCCCACTATCTTCTGGTGCGTTGCGACTTCATACAGGAAAGCGGCCTGGATTTCGTTGTTTCCTCCGATTGGCCTTTCGATCTCGTCAGACGCCTCGCGTCGGAGCTGACAAGCGGCTATGGCCGCATCGGCGAACTGGAAAAATGCATGTCGTTGTTCCAGCCGAGCGTGGCGTCCCTGCCTGACGATATCGAGCTGCCGGAGGGCGTCGGCCGGCAATATTACGGGCTGACACTCAATGTCGGCCGCACGCGCTTCTCGCTGCTGTTGCTGACGCGCGAATCAGTATCACTCTCCTCGGATCGGCTGCGCGATGTCGGCTTGCTATCGGGTTATCTCGCCAGCTGCACGCGCTGCTTCGAGGACAAGCTGGAGCGTGACTTCGACCTCACGGAGCGCGAGCTGGAGTGTCTGTTCTGGATCGCCGAGGGCAAGACGAGCGACGAGATTGCCATGATCCTCGGCATCTCGCGCAATACCATCAACAACTATATCACCAGCGTTATGCGCAAGACCGCCACCAAGACCCGGTCGGAGGCGATCGCCTTCGCCGTTCGAAATAACCTCGTTTGAAGGCCCGTTGAATGCGATATCAGCCAGACAGGACGACGGACACGCCGGCAGAAGCGCGGCTGACCCGCTCGAGCCGAATTTCTGGCCGCTCCGATCTCTTTCCAAAACTCGTTGCGATGCTGAAGCTGATCGATGCGCAGCATTTCGCGGTTTACCGTCTTCATGGTTCCGGTCTGCCGCACAAGCAGCGTCTGGTCTGCGAGCTCGATAATTGGGGTTCTGCCAATTCCGTGGTCGCCAAATCCTTTCTGGATGCTTATGGCGATGCGATGATCGAGCATATCGATAAATCGCTGTTGCCGCTCATGTGGAACGGCCGCGATAGCGACAGCACGGCCGAGACCCCCGACTTTGCGGCCTTCACCCAGCGTCTGAAGCCGCACCTTTTGCCCTTCGCCGGCGTGGCTTTCCCCGTACGGCTTGGTGCCGTTGGCAATGGCTACGTCGTCTTCACGGCGAAGTTCATGGACCTGGCCAGCGACGTCATCGTCGAGCTCCACGGTCGTAGCTGCCGGGTGATGATGGAGCTCCTGTCGCTGGACGAACGCCGTTCGCAGGCCGCCGAAGCACTCAGTGAGCGCGAAATCGCCTGCCTGCAGCTTGCTGGCGATGGGCGTATCAGCGAGGAAATCGCCGAGAAGCTGGGACTATCGGTTCACACCGTCAACGCCTATCTCGGATCGGCGACGATCAAACTCGATAGCGTCAACCGCATTCAGGCAATCGCAAAGGCGATTCGCTTCGGCCACATAAGCTGAGGCATATCGCCTAAATCTGCGCAGCGCTTTTTTCCCGAATTGCCGGCAGATATCATCTGGCGAAAAAATAGAGCGGCGGTCCCGGCTCCAGCCGATACACGCCGCTCCAAGAGGTCACTTCCTGAAAGATGATTTTTAGCGCATTTCCTGGACGGCCGCGTCGCGGTTTTCCGTTCTGAATGCCTAAAAATAAGAAGATGGAGCGGTCCCGCGATTCAAAGAAGAGCGGAAGCGCTCTGTCAAATCACGGGCAGGGCTTCGCCACGGATGACGTAACGCGCATCCTTGAGGCTGCGTGCGAGAAGCGCCGTGTTCTCGTCCGGATCGGCCGAAGCCTTGTCGAAAGCGATGTGGTTGATTTCTATGCCCGCATAATGCTCCGTCAGGGCGAGCTTGGCATAGATGATGACGCCGCGCGGCTTGATTTCCAGATCGAGCGTGACTTCGGCGGGGCCGTTCCAATCGAGCTTGTAATCGCCTCCAAGTCCGAAATTGACGATGCCGGGCAGGAAATACAGCTCGGCGGCCGAAGCGACGAGGTCGGCAAGATTACCATATCGTTCAAAACGCAGCAGAGAGATCAGGTCGGCGGCGTCGAGCAGACGCAATTCGCTCGCGACAGGACTGATGGCTGCGGCAAGTATTCGTTCGCGTTGGGCAGAGTAGGGGCATTTTTTCATATGGTTTATCGTACCCGTTTTCTATTCGACTGCGCAGCATAGACCCGGTGAATGAGCTCGGCGACAGCCTTGTAAAATACTGACGGTATGACGCTATCAACCGAGACTTGCGCAAACATGGAGCGGGCGAGCGGAGGATCCTCGAAAACGGGAATATTGTTGGCCTCCGCTATCTCTCTGATTTTCAATGCGATGAGGTCCTGGCCCTTTGCAACGACGACAGGCGCGTCGCCTTCCTCGCGCACATAGCGCAACGCGACCGCGAAGTGCGTCGGGTTGGCGATGACGAGGGTGGCGCGTGGCACCTGCTTCATCATGCGCCGGCGGGCGCGGTCACGCGCGATCGAGCGCTGACGCGATTTGACGATCGGATCGCCCTGCGACTGCTTGTGTTCGTCCTTGACTTCCTGCTTGGTCATCTTCAGCTGGTCGAACCAGTGGTGCCGGCTCCAGAGAATATCGGCAACGCCGACGACCACGGTCGCCATCAGCACGATGATCAGAATACGCTGCACGATCGCCGAGAGGCGTATGAAGATGGTGTGCGGATCCGACTCCATCGCATCGATCGAATGGAAGAACTGGCCGCGCAGCACGAAGAACATCACGATGCTGACAAGCAGGATTTTCGTGAGCGACTTGCCGAATTCCACCAGGCCGCTCTTGCTGAACAGGCGAGACCAGCCGGAAACCGGCGATATCCGTGAGAACTGTGGCCTGATTCGCTCCAGCACGGGCGTGGGCAGGTTCTGGAATATTGAAGCACCCACACCGAAGGTCAGGAAAAGTACGACGGCCGGAAGCACCATGTTGGCAATTTCCCAGCCTAGGCGGACAAAGAGCGAAATGGCGTCGGGGCCGGTTTCAAGCTTCCATTGATCCGGCTTTTCGAAGAGGTCGCGAAGCACCTCGCCCATGCGGCCCATGCGTGTCGGCAGGAAGAAGGTGACGTAGATGACCGTCGCGAGCATGGTGGCGAAGAGCGTCGCTTCCTTGGAGTGAGGAACATTGCCTTTCTCCTGGGTCTCGCGGAGCTTTTTCTCCGTCGGGTTTTCTGTTTTACTGTCCTTGTCTTCGTCAGCCAAAGCAGCCACCCTTTACGCAACGGAAAGAGGCCGCGCATCATACGCGGCCTGAGCTGAGCATTCTAAGACAATTCAAGTGAGTCGCGGCGAGGTTAAGCCGCTTCTTCCACAGGCGTATTTTCCCGAGGCTTGAGCTCGATCTGGCCGGAATTGGCAAGCCGGATGGCTTCCTGGGCGATGGCGCGGCGCGCAATGGCGATTTCGCGCGGATTGATGCCGTTGGTACCCGTCTGCAGATCGGATTCGATCATGCGGCGCTGGCGCGGGCTGATCGAAGACAGAACGATCTCGCGGATCTCCGCGCTCGAGCCCCGCAACGCCATCGTCAGAATGTCCGAGGCGATGTCGTTGAGCAGCAGCACGCGGCTCGGCTGCGGCATGCGCGTGAGATCGTCGAAGAGGAAGATCTTCGGACGAACCTTCTCGACCGATTCCTTGTTGATCGATTCGAGCGAGCTGAGCAGCGTATCCACCTGCGGCTTGTCGAGTTCGTTCATCAGGTCCGCGACCTTGGTCGAGCCGGAAGCGTTGCGCTCGGCGTCGATCTCCGCCATCAGCCCGAGAACGCGGTTCTCGATGATCTGTGCGGCCTTGGGGCTGACTTCCTTCAGGTTGACGGTGCGGTTCATGATGTCGGCGCGCTGGGCTTCGGGAAGCTGCAGCAACACTTTGGCGCCGAAAGCGGAAGGCATCATCGACAGGACGTAGGCGATGGTCTGCGGATGCTCGCGCATGAGGAACTTGGCGACGAAGACGGGGTCCGCTTCGCCCAGGCGATCCCAGATGGAGGTTTCGTAGGCCTGGAAAGCGGTGCGGCGGCCGAGCAGGCTGTCTACTTCATCCGGCGTCAGGCCCTCCTCGAGAATGCTCTCGATGGCCTTGGCGTTATCCATCAGGCCGGCGCCTTCGGTGAAGAGATCTTCGAACTCGGCCACGAGCTGGGCCAGTTCGTCCGGCGGGATGAGCCTCAGCGACTGTGCCGAAGCGATGATCATCTGCAATTCGTTCTGAGTAAAATACTTCAGCAGCCGTCCTGCCACTTGCTTTCCCATAGCAAGAAGGACGGCCGCCGCCTTTTCAGTCTGAGATAACGGTTTCTCGGCGAGCGCGCCGCTGAAATCGTCAAAGTCCATCATGGTCTTCGTCTCCATCCCGCACAGGGAGTGGGCTCATCCTGAGCCGGGTTCAGCTTTTATTCGTGTTGTAGATTTCAGTAAGCTTGATGCCGAATCTGGTGTCATCATGTTCCAGAACGGTAATCTCGCCGCGGCCGATCTTGCGGCCGTTTACGGTAATTTCGACCGGTTCGCCGATCTTCTTGTCGAGCGCGATGATTGCGCCTTCCGCCAGGTTCATCAGGCCGGAGACCTGCATGCGGCTGCTGCCGAGCACGATCTGGACGTCGATCGGGATATCCATGATCATGTCGAGATTGGCGGCAAGCGCGCTGCCGAGCACTTCGGGTGCAGGAGAAGCGCTGCCAAAGTCGCTATCGCCGAAAGCCGGGCTGGAGACGTCGTCGCCAAAGTCGCCGAAGGTGGACAGATCC
>NZ_JAELTU010000104.1 GCF_016429015.1 Rhizobium sp. ASV20 | reverse complement strand
GACGGCCTTCTTGGGGTCGGTAACGACGGGGGTCAGAAGATGCGGGATACCGTCATAGACGGAGAGCTCCAGCATCTTCGGATCGACCATGATGAGGCGGCACTGTTCCGGTGTCATGCGGTAGAGCAGCGACAGGATCATCGTGTTGATGGCGACGGACTTGCCCGAGCCGGTGGTGCCGGCAACGAGCAGATGCGGCATCTTCGCAAGCTCGGCGATGACGGGCTCGCCGCCAATGGTCTTGCCGAGGCCGAGCGCCAGCTTGTAGCCGCTCTTCTCGAAATCGGGCGATTCGATCATCTCGCGGAAGTATACAGTCTCGCGGTTGACGTTCGGCAGTTCGATACCGATGACATTACGGCCGGGCACGACTGCGACGCGAGCTGACAGAGCAGACATCGAGCGGGCGATATCGTCTGCGAGGTTGATGACGCGCGAGGATTTGACGCCGGGCGCCGGTTCGAATTCATAGAGCGTGACGACCGGGCCGGGGCGGACATGGATGATCTCGCCCTTGACGCCGAAGTCTTCCAGCACGCTCTCCAGCAGGCCGGCATTCTGCTCCAGCGTTTCCTGCGTCATGATTACGCCAGACCGAACGGCGGGCTCTTGCAGAAGCTCGCGCGGCGGCAGCTCGTACTCGCCGTCGGCGCTACGGGCAATCGGCCGCCACTCGGGCGGCGTCAGCAATGCGGGCCGGCGCGGCGTGATCCGCGATGGCGGCGCGTCGATCAAGCGCTGGGCAGCAGCCTCAACGGCCGGGAGCGCCGGTGCGGCCTTGGCAACGGGTTCTACCGGTGCGGATGCAACGACCTTTGTCGGCATCGGGGCCAAAACCATCACCGGGGTCGGACGGACTTCCTCCGCCGGAGCAGCTTCCGGACCATAGACGGCAGCCACGAAAGCCGGCGGCACGAATGCTTCCGGTGCGGCAGCGATTTGCGGCTCGGCAGGAGCAGGCGTGGCGGTCTCGGACGTCGCCTCGACGACAGCGGTCTGAACGAGGGCATCCCATGCCGCCAACTCGTCCATGGCAGGCGTGCTGGCCGCTACCGGCGCAAGGGCGGGAGCAGCCTCGACCGGGGCGACGATTTCCGCCACAGCTGACAACTCGATAGTTTGCTGGACGTCGGCAGCTGCGGCGGGTCGGCGGCATTCGACGACGCGGAACTTGGCGACGATCGATTCCGCCTCGACCTCAAGCTGGGGAACCACGGGCTGGGCCGCCTCGCCCTTGATAGCGGAGACGAACTCGCCGTCGAAGGGCATCGCGTCCCAGAAGGCGAAATCGGAAAGATGGGTAAGCCGCGACTCGACCACAGGCGCGACGACTACGGACTCGGGAACACTTGACGGAACAGGGGAAGCATCCAGCGCGATCGCCGGAGCCTTCGAAAATGCGGTAGCGATAACGGTCATCTCCAATGCGTCCGGCGAAGTCGCCGGGGATTTCTGAATGAACGAAGGCATGTAGCCTTCCACCGCGAAAGGCATGTCCTCAAGCGGCGGCAAATGGAATTCGACAGACTGTGCCGGCTGCGGCGCCATGATGGTCGGCGCAGCCTCGACGACGGGCTGCTCCATCACGCGCGTCGCGACGTGCGCAGGGACCGGCCGCGCGACCTCGACAGGAGGTTCAGCAACAGGTCGGCGGCTGATGATTTCGTTTTCCCGCGTGCGGGTGAAACGAACATTCGGCCCCATCAGGAACGCGTTCTGCCAACCTGGCGAGGCAAGATCCTCCGCGGAAATTCCCTGCGGCAGGACCGGCATCACGGGCGTGCTCTCCGCGGGTGTTGCCTGCAGGGCTTCGACGACCGGTTTCGGGGCTGCGGCGGTCCTCTGCCTTGCCTCTTCGGCACGACGCAGTTCCTCAGCCCGGCGCTGCTCCTCAGCCTTGCGCTTGGCTTCGCGGGCGTTGCGGATCTTCTCTTCCAGGAAAGCCCGGCGAGCAGCGATCTGCTCGGCCCGGCGTGCCTCTTCGGCAGCCTGTTCGGCTTCGAGTTCGCCCTCTGGCGGGACGCCTTGAGACGCATTTGAAAGTGTCGTTCGGGAAAGACGCATGAGACCTGCAACCCAGTCATTGATATTGCCGATGGCTTCTCAAATCGAATAGGGCAAGGATGGTTAATAAGTTCCTTCCTGACACCCCTCAAAGCTCTTAATTCCCGCCTCCTGTGCCGCCGAAACAACATCGGAAATTCCGCGCAAACAGGCGCGCAGAAACAGCTTTGCCGTGCGGGAACACGGCAAAGACGACGGCCAGATTTTTTGTTTGGCTCGTTATCTCGACGACGACAGTTGCGCGATCGAGAGGAGCGTGTCGGCGCTGATGCCAGCGCCGGCCGAGGAACCGCTGAGAATCGATAGAGCCGGCGACGTGGATGAGGTCGTATCGTTCTGCATGTCGTACATCGCGGAGAATCGCTGCAGCAGCGAGTTGACCTTGGTCGGATCCTGCAGATCGCTGACGTTGATGAAATTGCCCAACATCTTGGCCTGTGTATCCACATCCATCGACGACATGGCGCTCGGCAGGCTGAAGGTCGTGGTGATGACCTCGTAGAGCGCCGCATCGCCCATGATATCGTAGACCGAGTTTACACTAGGGGCCTTGCGCTGGAAGTATAGCGCCAGCCGCACGCCGGGATTCGTGTCACCCTGCTGGTCTTCCAGTGTCTGATGCAGGAAGAGATCATTAGTCGCTGACAGTGCCCCCTGGTTTTGCGCCGAACCGAGCTTGCTATCGGTCAGATTGCCATCCGTGCCGAAGTTGAACGCCTCGACGATACTCTTGAACTTGGCGCCGTCGGAGGTGTTGAGGAAGCTCTTCGGATCGGTCGGATCGGCGGCGAAAGCCTTCTTCAACGTCGCCGTGTCGACGGTCTTCGGATCGATGCCGTTGGCAGAGAGGACGAAATTGGTGAGCTTGCTGTCGGCCAGCAGATCCGTGACGCTCTTTACGTTGGCAATGTTGGTCGCAAAGTAGGTGCCGGCGTCCTTGGCATCGCTGGTGGCCTTGGTCAACAGCGCTCCCGTCAGCCCTGCCGTACTGCGGGTGGAGTATTGAGAGATGAAGCCGTTGACCTGCGCCGACGACAGAGACTGAACCGGAGCCTTCAGATTGCCTTTGCTGTCGAAGTTGAAAGCCTCGGTGAGCGCCGTGAAGCGCGGGTCCTTGAGCGAGTTGACATAGCTCTTCGGATCATAGGGGTCGCTCTCGAGAATCTGCGTCAGCTGCGACTTCGTCACCTCGTTCGGGCCGATGCCGTAGGCGCGCAGCGCCATCTGATAGAGTTCCGGCGCACTATTGTTGGATGTATCGCCGTCAGCCGTGTTGCTCGCAAAGAAATCCTTGATGGTCTTCACGTTGGCAAGGCGGCTCTTATAGTTGTTGACGGCGTCCGTCGTCAGGCTCGATTGCGAGGTCTTGTAGTTGGTCATGTAGGCCGTCGAGGCGGCATCGGTCGCGCTCTGCGACTGCGCCGTCTGGCCTGCGGGAAGCGTTCCATCTGATTGGAAATTGAAGGCGGCGACGACATTTGTCAGACCGAAGATCGAAGCAGTCGTCGGATCGGAGAAGGCGGTCTTGAAAACAACCGCGGGCGTGGTCGGATCGATAGCGTAGGCCGTCTTGATATAGTCGAAGAGACGCGAATCCGATGTCAGCTGATCAATCGACGTTACCGAGCCGATATGGTCCTTGTAATACTGGTCGTTGTCCGCTGCGCCGACACTGGTGACGAACGACGGCACGGTGGAATTGTAGGCGCTCATCACATCGGACTGCTGGCCCAGTGTCTGCGGCCCTCCGACGTAGTTCGTCGCATAGGCAGCCGTCATGGCGTTCACCTGATCCGACGTTTGCGCCTGCGAACCGGAGGCGACGGTCCCGTCGCTCTGGAAATTGAATTGCGCCATGACATCCGTCAGCCCGTTCGACGTCGCGATGCTGGCATCCTCGGCCGAAGCATTGAACTGGTCGGCGGTGATGTAGGCCGGAATGTTGAGCGCGGTTTTGACGTACTGGAAGAGCCGCGTGTTGGAGGTCAGCTGATCGACCGAGGTGATCTTGCCGATATTCGCCTGATAATAGGCTGTATCGCTGTCAGCCGTAGAAGCCTTCACCGTGCCATCGGCGTTGAAATTGAATTCGGCCGCCATGGCCTTGTCGGCGGTGCCGCCATTCTGATTGAGATAGCTGTTGGGATCGTTGGGGTCGCTCGTCAGCATCTGCTTCAGGCTGTCGTTCGAGATATAGGTCGGATCGATGCCATAGGCCTGCAGCACGTAGTTTCTCAGCCGCGTGTCGCCCAGAAGATCATCGACCGTCTTAACCGAACCTATGTTCTGGCTGTAATAGCTCGTTTCGGTGGCCGCGGACGTCTCTTCATTCGTAAATGATTGCTGATAAAGGCCGATGAGGTCGTCTTCCTGCGCGCTCGTTTGCGCCGAATTCGTGCTGCCCGTGCCGAAATTGAACGCCGCGGCGAAGGCCTTGTATCGCGGATCGTTCAGCTGGTTCGCAAAACTGCTGGAATCGCTCAGGTTGCTCGTCAGCACCTGTTTCATAAAAGCCTTGGCATAGGTCATGTCGGAGAGCCCGTAGGCTTCCATGGCATAACTGTATAGCTGATAGTCATTCACGAAGTCATCGACGTTGGTTACTTTGCCGATATTGGCATTGTAATAGTCGATCTGACGCTTGCTTTGCGCCTGCGACGCCACCTGATTGAGCGAGGTGGCCATATCTCTGGTTGCGATCGTATAACCAAGATAGGTGGAAATCATCAGCAGAATCCCAATAGATCTTCAATATAGTCGGCGAATCCATTTAAGATTATTACATGCAAACCTTACCCGAGACTTACACGCGTTCATCTCATACGTGTACTATATTGAGGCAGCGGCCCTGCCGTGTGTTCACCTTATGGAAACCCTGATGCATTCGACTTTGCTAACCATTTGAGGACGCAAAGTTTTCTTAACCTCGATTTTTAAGCTGTCTGGAAGGGACGCCGCCTAATCTGCCCAACAACGAGAGGACAAAAGTTCTCCGAGAGAAGACCGGAAACCGGCTCTCAGGTAAAGCAAGGGTAGAGAATCGATGACAAATACCGTCCTGAAGCCCGATTGGGCTGGAACCACACTGCGACTTGATCCGACGCGCTTTCCGCAACAGGTCAGTTACGCCATGAATGGTGCCGATGGTGACGTCACCATCACGATCGACGAGCGCGGTGCGGTGCTGCGCAAGATCCTGCCGTCCAGCGGACTGCCGCTGTCCGTTGCTCTGCCAAAGCGCGCGTTCATGGGCGTCGCAGCCCGCGCCATCGACCACGGCGACGGCGAAGTGACCGTCACACTGGAGCTGCATCACTCAGATCCAGACCTCTGCATCCCTCTCCTCGTCGCTCATGACCTCAGCGACATCGCCGCCGACTGGCGCTCGTGGTCGGAAGCCTTCCGTATTCCGATGCTGATGATCGAAGCCGACGGCGTTGCTCGCCCGCTGGAAGAGCATCTCGGCGGCGTCCGTTCGCAGGACAGCCAGCCGCGTCGCCGCCACGCCTACTTCGCCGACCGCCGCCCGCGTTTCCTCGTGCGCCGCTCCACCGGCAAGCTCGGCATCAAGATGAAGATCGAAGGCCGCGAGATCATCGCGAGGCGCTGAGCGCTGTAAAGACAGTTCCAGATACGATCGGAGAGCGGCCGCAGGGGTTTCCCCGCGCGGCCGCAATCATTATGGCTCCAACGATCGCTCCATGATGATCGTGCGCTCTTCCCCGTAGTAGCGATCTTCCGCGACCTTGAACCCGAGCCTTGCGTAGAAACCTTCGGCGGTGACCGACGATGGCACGGCCAGCGTCTTGACGCCTTGCGCTTGCGCTGCGCCCATGATCGCTGCCATGAGCCTGGAGCCGATACCGGACTTCTGCACCGAAGGCGATACGAATAGCGTGCGTACAACTGCCCCATCGAGGCTTCCGGTGCCGAATACCGTTCCGCCTTCGGCCGCGACGAAGACCATTCGAGAGCGCAGGAGGCCGCGAACGGCATCTGGACTGAAGTTTTCAACGACACGGTCGATAATCGCAGGGGAGTAATCCCTGGCATTGGTATGGCGCAGCGCGTCAACGATCACCAGACTGATTGCTTCCGCATCCTCTTCCCGGGCCAGGCGAATTTCACAGGTCACGCCGAAACCCCACTTGCCGTTATCAGGGAACGAGAAGCAGAAACGACAGGAAGAGCCCGGCAAAGATGATCAGGCCGACCCGGTTGTTCGATTTGAACAGGGCAAGGCATTGCTCGCCATCATTGATGTCGAGCACGGCGATCTGGTAGGCGAACATGCCCCCGGCGATGACGAGACCGGCATAGGACAGCCAGCTTGCGCCAGCCAACGCAAAGGCGATCAACATCAAAAGCAGCGTGGCGCCATAAAGGCCGACGAGCCAGAGACGCGTCTGATCGCCGAAAAGCCGCGCGGTCGAACGCACGCCGATCAGCTCATCGTCTTCCTTGTCCTGATGCGCATAGATCGTGTCGTAGCCGATGGTCCAGAGGATGGCCGCCAGATAGAGGATGATCGAGGCGAACGACAGACTGCCGAAAAGGCCGGCCCAGCCCATCAGCGCCCCCCAGGAAAAGGCAAGACCGAGGAAGAATTGCGGCCAGTCGGTAAAGCGCTTGGCGAAGGGATAAAGCGCGACGATGCCGAGCGACAGCACGCCGAGAATGACGGTAAACCAATTGAATTGCAGCACGACCAACAGGCCGACGAGAGCCTGAAGCGCGATGAAGACCTTGGCCTGAAGGCGCGTCACGCGGCCGGAAGGCAGCGGGCGCGACCGCGTGCGCGCCACCGACATGTCGATCTCGTGGTCGACCAGATCATTATAGGTGCAGCCTGCGCCGCGCATCGCCACGGCGCCGATGAAGTAAAGAACAAGGTGATAGATCACCACGAAACCCGGCGAGCCATGCCCCATGGAGACCGAAGCATTGGCGGCGAGCGCGACCGACCAGAAGCACGGCCACATCAAGAGCTGCCAACCGATCGGCCTGTCCCAGCGCGCCAACTGCGCATAGGGCCAGAGCCACGGGGGCAGCACACGATAAACCCAGTTGCCGGAAGGCGCGTCAGCGACGCGCCCGTTGATGTCGCCTGTCTTTTGCATGAGCGAGTAGTAGTGATATCAGGCGCGCAAGGTCAAGCGGCGACGGGGCCGCAGCCCCGCTCATTCGTCAGTTCGCCGTGAAGTTGAACTTGTAGCTGGCCGACATGCCGATGAGGAGCTGGTTGCGGTCACCACGCTCGCGCACGAGGCTGCTGTCGGCGGCAGGGCCGGTCAGGCGGGTATATTCCACGAACGTGCTCGTGGTCCAGTTTTCCGAGGCCTTCCAGGTCAGTGCGCCGCCAACGCCAACGGACTTGACGCCGCCGCCGGGACTATACTGGCTGAGCCCGGATGCTGCCGCCTCCCGCGCGTTGACGCCGTAGTAGGTATTGAAATAGTCGTTGGTGGCAACCGTCATGCGAGGACCGCCAGACAGGCGCAGTTCCGGCGTAATGTCGGTGAAGGCATCGACGGCAGCATCTGCAACGAGGCCGCTATGGGCACGGATACCCTGGCGCACTTCGACACGGCCGCGCAGCCAATCGGTCGGATAGACTTCGGCGAATCCGCCAGCTTCCAGACCCCACTTCACCTTTTTCAGGCCGATGAGTTCGCGCCCGTCGCTGCTGTCGCGGCTACGCACGAACTTGCCAACGATACCGAACCGAAAGGCATCACTCTCGATGAGGGCGAAAGACGGGTTGTCGTTGCGCGACGAGAAGCGCGGGCCTGGACCTTGCCTGCCGACCGAGATCAGCGGCTGCCACTGCAGCTTGTTGTGCTTGCCACCTTCGAATTTCGGCGCGGAGAAACCGGCCGCACCGACGCTTAGATACCAGTTGCCCGACCAGAAATGCTGGCCGTCTGCGGCGGCTGCAGAAGCTGAAGCGACGAGTAAACCGAAACTGACAAAAAGGCGCGATTTTGCAAACACAATGCAACTCCATGATACGCAATACAAAGGGCCATACACGCAGCCCTAGAGTTGCCTCAAACTATTCGGTTCGCGTTACCGCTCTCTTAACCACAACGAACTGTTACCGCCGGACTATGAATTTAAGCGGAAGCTAACTAAGCGACAGCCCCACCGATCTGTCGCGGTGATTTAAATCAGGCGTGGATTCTTCAATCACAGGTATTGATCGGATATTGCGAGCAGTATCTGATCAGTCGAAGCCCCCTAGTCTGCAAAGAGAAACCCATGAAAACCACATCCCTGATTTCCTTAGGCTTATTTCTCGGTATCGGCGTAGCACTCTCAAGCTGTGTCGGCACTCCGATCAGCGGCGCCAAGCAAAGCCAGTTTTCCATCAGGGCTGCTCCCGGCAAGAAGACAAAAATCACCAGCGCCTCGCTCGTAAAGCAGGATTGCACCTTCGCAGGCTTTCCCTATACGGGCGTCGTCAAGGATCCGGCCCATGGCAAGGTCGAGGTCGAGCATGGCCCGGTGGCCGCGAAATTCCCGAAGGATAGCAACGCCTATCTGTGCAGCGGCAAGACGGTTCAAGGAAACATCATCTACTATACGCCAAACGCCGGCTTCACCGGGACAGATCAGTTTACCTTGCGCCTGACGGGATTGAATACCGACGGCACAGTGCAGGATGGAACATTCAAGGTTCACGTCGGGCGCTAGAGCCATTCCACGACAATTGCGTAGCGGTTTTCCGTCCGGAATTGCGAGAAAACAGAGAGAGATAGCGGTTCAGCGTTTCCATGAAAAGCTGAACCGCTCTAGCCCGACAGTCGACCAAGCCTGCAAACGGCAGTCCTGAAATGCAAACGCCGGCCCATGGAAACCCAGGGGCCGGCGTGATCGAATGCCCGGAGGCGAGCGTTTAGAACGTCACCTTCTCCAAAGGAGCGCGCGTCGCCTCGAACTCTTTCAGCTTGGCCTCGCGTTCCGCAATGTAGTTGCGGTTATCAGGTACGGCGAACTGATTCTTGGTGATCTGCATCTGCATGATGAAGAGTTCGTCCCAGCGGAAGCCCATTTCGGAGCCGGCCAGATAGAACTCCCACATGCGGAAGAACTTCTCGTCGTAAAGCGCGACGGCATCGGCCTTGCGCGCGACGAAGTTGTTACGCCAGTGCCTCAACGTGTAGGCATAGTGCATCGGCAGGGTTTCAATGTCCCTGGTCAGCAGTCCGGCCTTTTCGAGCGGCGGTGTGGTTTCCCCGATGGACGGGATATACCCCCCCGGGAAAATGTACTTTTCGATAAAGGCGTTGGTGGCGTAGCTCGGCTTCGGCCGCGTGATGAAGTGCAGCAGCATGACGCCATTGTCGTCGAGCAGCTCCGCAATCTTGTTGAAGAACTTGCCGTAGTCGCCGATGCCGACATGCTCGAACATGCCGACGGAAACGATACGGTCGAACTTCTTGCCGGTCAGATAGCGATAGTCCTGCAGTTCGAAGCGGACGCGATCCGAGAGGCCGCGCTTGGCCGCCCGTTCGCGCGATACTTTCAACTGCTCTTCGCTGAGCGTGATGCCGGTCACGTCAAGGCCCGGATAGGCCTCGGCGAGATACATGGCCATGCCGCCCCAACCCGAGCCGATCTCCAGCACCTTCTGACCAGGCTCGACCAGGAGCTTGGCAGCGATGTGGCGCTTCTTGGCCACCTGCGCTTCGTAGAGGCTGATGCCGGGCGGATTGAAATAGGCACAGGAATATTGCCAATCCTCATCGAGGAAGAGATCGAAGAGCTTGGCCGACAGGTCATAGTGATGCGCAACATTGTACTTGTTGCGGTTGATCGGCGAACGGCTCTTGATCTGCTGCAGGACGATGCGGCCGAGCAGCAGCGCCGCCATGCGGAAATCGAAGATTTCGTTGGTGGTATTCTGCTTCACCAGAGAGAGGAATTCATAGATATCCCCCTGCTCGAGAATGAAGCGCCCCTCCATGTACATTTCGCCAAGCTTCAGCGTGGGATCGCGCGCAATCGCGTCTTCCGCCTGCTGATCTGCGATGCGCGCCACAATCGTTTCGCCGGAGCCGTCACCGATCATGTGCATCTCGCCCGATGCGAGCGTGAGCTTGAGGGAGCCTTTACGGATGAGTTTCTTAACGAGAGAAAGAAGTGCCGACGCCATGGACGCCTCGAATGTTATGACATGACATTAAGGCAGACTTTAGCGCCTCACAGCTGAGTGGCAAGATCAGCTTTTCGCACACGTTGGCACTCTGGCAACAACTCTGCCAGAGTGTGACATTCTTGCATAATCTCTCGCTAAGTCCTTATTTTCGTTTAAGTGCGTCCGCCAAGGCAGCACCAAAACTACCCCGTTCTTCGGTCTTTGGGCGGCTATTGTTCTTAACGCTAGCGTTGCGGGCACCGTTCTGCTCGCGCGACTCACGTCCTGAGGGGGCCGCCGCAGTGCCGCCATCTTTGCGCATGGAGAGAGCGATTCGCTTCCGCTTCACGTCGACCTCGACCACTCTCACCTTGACCACGTCACCCGCCTTCACGACCTCATGCGGATCCTTGACGAAGCGGTCGGCCAGCTGCGAGACGTGCACCAAACCGTCCTGATGGACGCCAATATCGACGAAGGCGCCGAAAGCGGCGACGTTGGTGACCGTGCCCTCCAGCAGCATGCCCAGCTTGAGATCGCTGATCTCGTTGACGCCTTCGGCAAAGGTTGCAGTCTTGAAGCTCGGACGAGGGTCGCGGCCGGGCTTTTCCAGCTCGGCGATGATGTCGCGCACCGTCGGCAGACCGAACTTGTCATCGATGAACTGCCTGGGATCGACAGCCTTGAGGACAGCCGTATCGCCCATCAGCGTGCGCAGGTCGCGGCCACAGGCGGCGACGATCTTCTTGGCGACGCCATAGGCTTCCGGATGCACTGAGGACGCATCCAGCGGCTCTTTGCCGTTGGGGATGCGCAGGAAGCCTGCGCATTGTTCGAAGGTGCGCTGACCGAGGCGAGCAACCTTCAACAGATCACGGCGGGTTTCGAATGCACCTTCGCCATCGCGATGCTTGACGATCGCCTCGGCGATCGAAGGGCCGAGGCCCGAAACACGGGCCAGCAACGGCGCCGAGGCCGTGTTCAGATCGACGCCGACGGCATTCACCGCGTCTTCGACGACGGCGTCCAGCGAGCGGGACAGCTTCTGCTGATCGACATCATGCTGATACTGGCCGACGCCGATCGACTTAGGCTCGATCTTCACCAGTTCGGCCAACGGATCCTGCAGGCGGCGGGCGATGGAGACGGCACCGCGCAGGGAGACATCGAGGCCGGGGAACTCGAGCGCTGCCGTTTCCGAGGCGGAATAGACAGAAGCGCCCGCCTCCGAAACGATGACCTTGGTCGGCTTCGGCGCCGGCAATTCGGTGAGCATGTCGGCCACCAGCTTCTCCGTCTCGCGACTGCCGGTGCCGTTGCCGATGGAGACAAGCTCGACCTTGTGCTTGCGGATCAGGGCTGCCAGGGTCGCCTGCGTGCCGCGCACGTCGTTCTTCGGCGGGAACGGATAGACCGTCGTCGTCTCCAGCAGCTTGCCGGTGCCATCAACGACAGCAACCTTGACGCCGGTACGGATGCCCGGGTCGAGACCCATGGTGGCGCGAGAGCCGGCGGGTGCGGCCAGCAGCAGATCCTTCAGATTGCGGGCGAAGACATGGATCGCCTCCTCCTCCGCGCGCTCGCGCAGTTCGCGCATCAGGTCGAGCGACAGCGACATGGAGAGCTTCACACGCCACGTCCAGCTCGCAACCTCCGTGAGCCAGCGGTCGCCAGGCCGGTTCGGGCCGATCTCGTATGCGGTGGTGATCATTCGCTCGACAGGCTTGTTCGGCGAGACGGCATCCACATCGACTTCGATATTCAACGTCAGGAACTCTTCGTTCCAGCCGCGCAGCATGGCGAGTGCACGATGGCCGGGGGCCGTCGCCCACCGCTCCTGATGCGCGAAGTAATCGGAAAACTTGGCGCCGGCCTCCTGCTTGCCGTCGACGACTGCAGCTTTGAGGGTGGCGTTCACCTTCATATAGCCGCGCAGCTTGCCGAGCAGGTCAGCATTTTCGGCAATGCCTTCGGCGATAATGTCGCGCGCACCCTCGAGCGCCGTCTTCACATCGACCACTTCGGCCGTGATGAAACCCTCAGCAAGCGCGGCGGGCTCTTTCGAGCGGTCGGAGAGGATGGTGTCCGCGAGCGGGCCAAGGCCGCGCTCCCTGGCGATTTCGGCGCGGGTGCGGCGCTTCGGCTTATAGGGCAGATAGAGATCTTCCAGCTCGGCCTTGGTGGCGACGGTGGCGACCTTGCGCATAAGCTCGTCGGTCATCTTGCCCTGACCGGTGATCGATTCGATGATGGCCGCGCGACGGGCTTCCAGTTCGCGCAGATAAACGAGCCGTTCGGCCAGCGTGCGGAGCTGCGTATCATCGAGGCCACCCGTCACTTCCTTGCGGTAGCGGGCGATGAACGGCACCGTCGCGCCTTCATCGAGAAGCTCGATGGCGGATTTGGCCTGATCCGGGCGAGCGTTGATCTCGGCGGCGATGGTTGCAGCAAGGGAACGAATATCGGCGGCCATGTGACTCTCTGAACTGGACAATCGTGAGGGGGACCATAAGCACGATCCCGCTGGCATAAGAAACAGTTTTCGACGCGAAACGTGCCGATCCAGGCGAGAACCGGACGATCTCGCGTCGAAACCGCATCTCGCTTTAGCGATAGAAAAAGGCGTGGCAATGTTACCAGGCAAACCTCCACAGGATTTGATGCTTGACCTTTGGCCCTAGCCCGCTTAACCGCGCAAAGGGATGCAACGAAAGGGCAAGCCATGAGAGTTCTGTTGATCGGATCGGGCGGACGCGAGCACGCACTGGCCTGGAAACTGGCGCAATCGCCTCTCATGACGGAGTTCTACGCCGCGCCCGGCAATCCCGGCATTGCCGACCATGCGACGCTCGTCGCTCTCGATGTCGACGATCATGACGCCGTGGTCGCCTTCTGCAAGGAAAGGGCGATCGACTTCGTCGTGGTTGGACCGGAGGCGCCGTTGGTCGCCGGTATCGCGGACACGCTGCGTGCTGCCGATATCGCCGTATTCGGGCCGTCAGCCGCTGCCGCGCAGCTTGAGGGGTCCAAGGGCTTCACCAAGGATATCTGCGCCCGCTACGACATCCCGACAGGCGCCTATCAGCGCTTCAACAATGCACCGAAGGCGAAAGCCTATGTCCGAGCGCAGGGCGCGCCGATCGTCGTCAAGGCTGACGGACTTGCTGCCGGCAAGGGCGTGACGGTCGCCATGACTATCGACGAAGCGCTTGCCGCGATCGACGACTGCTTCGAAGGCGCATTCGGTGAGGCCGGCGCAGAAGTCGTCATCGAAGCCTTTCTGGATGGTGAGGAGGCAAGCTTCTTCTGCCTCTGCGACGGCAAGCATGCGCTGGCGCTGGCCACCGCCCAGGACCACAAGCGCGTCGGCGACGGCGATACCGGCCCGAACACGGGCGGCATGGGCGCCTATTCACCGGCCCCGGTCATGACCGCCGAAATGGTCGAGCGCACGATGAAGGAGATCATCGAGCCGACCATGCGCGGCATGGCGGAAAGCGGCCATCCCTTCAGTGGCGTGTTCTTCGCCGGATTGATGATCACCGCCAAGGGGCCTGAGCTCATCGAATACAATGTCCGCTTCGGTGATCCCGAATGCCAGGTGCTGATGATGCGGCTGAAGAGCGATCTGCTACCGCTGCTTTTTGCCTGCGCCAACGGCACGCTCGATCAGGCGACCGCCGAATGGAGCGACGACCCGGCGCTGACCGTCGTCATGGCTTCCAAAGGCTATCCCGGCTCATACGCCAGGAACACGCCGATTACGGCACTCCCCGCCGACGGCGAAGGCGCGAAAGTGTTTCATGCCGGCACAGCCTTGAAGGACGGAACGCTGGTGGCAATCGGCGGCCGCGTTCTCAACGTCACCGCGACCGGCAAGACTGTCGGCGAAGCGCAGAAGCGCGCCTATGCGCTTGCCGGTGAAGTAGAATGGGAAAACGGCTTCCATCGCAATGACATCGGCTGGCGCGCAATCGAGCGTGAAGCGTAAACAAAGAGCCGACGTCTCGGCCGGCAGTCCATTAAATCTTTACCTAATCTCCTGACGGTATGGAAACAAAGCTTCGCTAAAGTCTCCTTCAATCTGAAGCGTATCGCTATCTCCGGGATTCGCGCCCGCGCTCCAGATCTTTGATTTCACGCATGTCGTTGTCGCAAAACCGCTCCACACTTTTGCGCGACATGCTTTGGATGGAGTTGTTTGCGATGCGTTCCTTCTTCCTGACTTTGGCATGTGTGCTGGCCGGCGGCTCTGCCATGGCTTCGTCCATTCAGGCCATCGACAGCACGATGCGCGGGGACAAGACCAGCATCGTCGAGACGAGCTGCGCAGAGTGCCCTCCCCTCAAGCCGCAGGAGAGGGAAAAGGAATACACGGTTCCGACGCTCGCGCCTGGCACTCAATCGATTGCCATCCAGACGATCGATGGAGAAAAGAGGGTCGTGCGCACCGAAGCTTGGATGGGCGGCTCTCCGGTCATGTTCGTCAGCAAGCCGACCCCGGAAGCGCTGGCTGCAGCTGGCACCTCGCCCGATGGCATCGACCTCACGGCCAAGACGGCAGCGCTACTGGCGACCGCTCGCGAACCCGCACGTCTTGATATCTCCACCTTCGAGCTTCGTCAGTAAGAGCCGGGTTTACTGACGCTACTTCCTCATGGCCTACGCCGCGGCTTCAAGTTGCTCGGGTCGTTATTCGAATCTATATTTAAGAACATTCGAATTAGCGAAATAAAAAATCCGGGGCTTCAATAAAAACTGCCTTTGGCGGCAACTCAGACCGCCTATTACTGTTGCCTGCGGGAGCATATCCTCGGTTTCATCTAGGCCTGGATACAACCATGCCCCTGCAATTAAAGATTTTTTAGACATAAATTGGGATTTTACTGTCCACCGGACAGCAGCATGTCATTTCAGCGGCGGCAAACGTATTGAGGCTCTCTCAGGCGATCGCACAGGCGGTAGGATACCGCACCGGTATTCACTTACCTGTGGGGACACCATGAAGAATCTCAAGATCGCACATCAATTGTTCGCACTGCTCGGCGTCCTTATGGCCGCCTTCGCAGTGGCCACTTATTTTCAGATCAAGTCTCAGGCCGATTCCATCTATGATGATCGCTTCGATATGCTGCGCACGCAGGTCGAATCCGGCGTTTCCGTTTTGAACCAATATTATCAGCGCGAAAAATCCGGCGAGATGACGCATGAGGCCGCTCAGGCCGAGGCCTTCAAGGTCCTGTCACATATCAGCTTCGCGCCGGCAGGCTACCTCTTCGGTTTCGACTATAATGTCGTGCAGCGCATTCACCCAAGCCCGGTCAACATCGGCAAGGACATGTCCTCGCAGGTCGACAAGAATGGCACCCATTTCAGCAAGGAAATGGTCGAGAAGGGTATCAAGGGCGGTGGCCGCACCATCTACTATTGGAACAAACCCGGCCATCCCGATAGCGACTTCTTCCTGAAGGGCAGCTATTCCGCTGCCTTCGACCCGTGGCAGATCGTGCTCGGCTGCGGCGTCTATATGGACGACCTGCAAGAGCAGATCAACGCAACGATGTGGCGAGCCCTGCTCATCTGCGGCCTCGTCTTCGTCATCGGCATCGGGGCGGCCCTCTATTGCATCCGTGGCATCACCCGACCGCTCGCCAATGTGCATGCCGCCCTCAAGGCCGTAGCCGACGAAGACGTGAAGATCACAATCCCACACGTCGAAATGCGCAACGAAATCGGCCTTATGGCCAAGGCAACCCAGGCGCTGCAGGAAAAGATCCGCGAGCGCCACATGCTGGCAGACCGACAGGCAGCCCAGGAACTCGAAATCAGCAGCGAGCGCGAGCAGAACATGCGCCAGCAGCAGGACGAAGCCCGCGAACAGGCCCGCGTCGTCTCTGTCATCGGCAAGGCGCTCGAAGACCTTGCCCGCGGTGACCTGACGGTGCGTTGCGGCGACCTCGGCGGCAGCTATGCCGGCCTTCGCAACAACTTCAACGAGGCGCTGTCACACCTTGAAGCCGCGATGGGCCGCGTCAATGCCAAGGGCAACGATATCGGCCTCAGCAAGGAAGAGATCCGCCGCGCCTCCAACGAACTGTCGCAACGCACCGAGCGCCAGGCCGCCAGCCTGGAAGAGACCTCGGCAGCGCTCGACGAGCTCACTGTCGCCGTCCGTCAGACGGCGGAAGGCGCACATGAGGCCAGCAAACGCGTTCATGCTGTCAGCACCGAGGCTTCGCGCAGCGACGCAGTCGTTGCCCAGGCAATCGAAGCAATGAGCGGCATCGAGAAATCGTCGTCGGAGATCGGCAAGATCATCGGCGTCATCGATGAGATCGCCTTCCAGACGAACCTGCTTGCGCTCAACGCCGGTGTCGAAGCAGCACGAGCCGGTGAATCCGGCAAGGGCTTTGCAGTCGTCGCGCAGGAAGTGCGTGAACTCGCCCAGCGCTCCGCGGCAGCCGCCAAGGAGATCAAGGACCAGATCGCCCGCTCTTCCGGCCAGGTGGACCAGGGCGTTCGTCTCGTCGGCGAGGCCGGCGAAGCGCTGAAGCGCATCTCCGACCAGATCAAGGCCGCCAACGAAATCGTTTCGAAGATCGCCCACAGCGCCTCCGAGCAGGATACGACGCTGCGCTCGATCTCCTCTTCGATGAACCAGCTCGACGCCGCCACGCAGCAGAACGCTGCCATGGCCGAAGAGACCACCGCATCGGCCGAGACGCTCGCCGCCGACACGGAAGATCTCCTCGCCCTCATCCGCGGCTTCCGCGTCGCCGAAGGTCGCGCGGCCATGGATCACCGCCGCGCCGCCTGAGCAGCTTAGGGCAGAAAAACAAAGCCGCCGGACGCGAGTCCGGCGGTTTTCTTTTGAGCTGCTATTAGCGGCTTTAGTCTGCGGTTTTCAGCCGCTCGACCAGCTTCTCGATCTCACGGTCGGAATAAACCTCGATACCGGCCTGCGTGAGCAATGCCGCCGTGACGCCCATGCCATTCTGCCGGCCGCCGGAAAATGAGCCGTCATAGATGAAGCCGGAGCCGCAGGATGGGCTACCGTCGATCAAGAGAGCGTAGCGACAGCCGGTTTCCTCAGCGAGCGCCAGCGCATTCTCCGCCGCATGACGAAACTCCGCCGTGACATCGCCGCCGGTGATCTCCATCACCCTTGCAGTGCCGGCAAGCACGTCCTCGCCGGTGGCGCCGCCAGCAATCTCGGCCGGCGGTCTTGGAACCGCCATGCCGGCAGACATTTCCGGACAGATCGTCACCAACCGCCCCTCCTCGCGCCAGCGATCGATCGCCGGATGGATGAGCGGCTTGGAACGGCCGTCATAGCGGACGGCATGGCCCATAAGACAGGCGCTGACGAGGATCTTTCCGGTCATCGCGCCCCCTTGCCTTATCCAGCGATCTTCGAGAAGTCGGCGACGGTGCCGGTTGCTTCGCGGATCATGCGCAACAACGCAAGGCGATTGGCACGGATGGCGGCGTCTTCGTCGTTGACAAGTACATCTTCGAAGAAGCGGTCGACCGGCGCGCGCAGCTTGGAAAGGGCTGCCATGGCCGAACGGAAATCTTCCTTGGCGATCGCATCGGAGGCTTCTGCGGAGGCGGCCTTGACGGCGGCAAAGAGGTCCTTTTCCGCATCTAGCTTCAGCAGAGCGTCCGAAACGCCATCGGCGACGACGGTGCCCTTCTTCTCTTCGGCGGCCAGAAGCTGGGTGGCGCGCTTGGTGCCGGCGAGCAGGTTCTTGCCATCTTCGGAGGTGATGAAGGCGGTCAGCGCCTCGACGCGGCGGGCGACCATCAGCAGATCGTCAGCTTCCGGCGTCAGGACTGCGTCGATGAGATCATGGCGGGCGCCGAGATCGCGCAGGTAGACCTTGAGGCGATCATGGAAGAAGGCGAGGAGGTCGGCATCCTTGGTGGTCGCGAGCAACGGCAGGCGCACGCCACGCTCCAGGAGGATGCGGACGACGCCAAGCGCGGCGCGGCGCAAGGCATAGGGGTCCTTCGAGCCAGTCGGCTTCTCGTCGATCGCCCAGAAGCCGACGAGCGTATCCAGCTTGTCGGCGAGCGCGACTGTGATCGCGACCTTGTCCTCGGGGACGCGGTCCGACGGGCCTTGCGGCTTGTAGTGATCTTCAATCGCCGTGGCCACAGAAGCGTTCTCGCCCTGCAACGACGCGTATTTGCGGCCCATGACGCCCTGCAACTCGGGGAATTCGCCAACGGCTTCGGTTCGCAGATCGGCCTTGGCCAGCACAACGGCGCGATCGACCAGAGCGGCATCGGCACCGGTAATCTTGGCGAGATCAGCGGCCAGCGCCCGGATGCGGGCAACACGCTCGCCCTGGCTGCCGAGCTTGGCATGGAAGGTAACGTTCAGCGCGTCGAGCTTGGCCATACGCTGATCGAGCGGCTTCTTCAGATCGAGGCCGAACTTTCTAGCCGAGGCTTCCAGCGTTTCGAGATCGGGCAGATCGCCTTGGTCACGCTTCCAGAAATGCAGCGCGTCGGACAGGCGGGCGCGCACGACCTTGCCGTTGCCGTGAATAATTTCCTTGCCGCCATCCGTCGCCTGGATATTGGCGACGAGAATGAAGCGGTTGGACAGCGCCTCGCCGGCCTGCGGGCGCGTGACGAAACACTTCTGATTGGTCTTGATGGTCAGACGGATGATTTCCGACGGGATCGAAAGATAATCCTCCTCGAAGGAACCCATCAGCACCTGCGGCCACTCGACGAGGCCGGATACTTCCTCCAGCAGCCCTTCGTCTTCGACCAGTTCCAGGCCATTGGCGAAAGCGACATCGCGGGCATCATGCAGGATGATGTCCTTGCGGCGCTCCGCATCCAGAACGACGTAGGCCTTTTCCAGGCTCGAAGCATAGTCCTCGAAGCGCTTGACCTCGATCGGCTCGGGCGCATGGAAGCGATGGCCGTAGGTGACGTTCGAAGCGACGATGCCGTCTATCTCGAAGGGGATGACGACGGTCTCTTCATGCTCGGTGCCGAAGGTGCAGACGATCGACTGCAGCGGGCGCACCCAGCGTAGCGAGCCGGGCTTTACCGATGCCTTGCCCCAGCGCATGGATTTCGCCCAGGGGAAGTTGCGGATGATATCAGGCATGACGGCGGCAACGATTTCCTCCGCGGCGCGGCCGGGCTTGGAAATGATCGCAACGTAGAAATCGCCCTTCTTCGGGTCGCTCTGTACCTGTGCCTCGGCAATGGAGGAGAGGCCGGCGCCGCGCAGGAAGCCCTCGATGGCCTTCTCGTTGGCATCGGTGCGCGGACCCTTGCGCTCCTCGCGCACATCCGCCGAACGCGCCGTCAGGCCGCGGATATCGAGCGTGAGGCGCCGCGGCGTCCAATATTCCCTGGCACCCTCATAGGAAAGACCCGCTTCGACCAGGGCATCGGTCACCAGCTTCTTCAGGTCGCCGGCAGCCTTGCGCTGCATACGGGCGGGAATTTCCTCGGAGCGGAGTTCGAGAAGGAGATCGGGCATGTTAAGGTTCCTCACCCTCCCCTTGAGAGAGAGGGTCGGCACGGTGTGCCGGAGTGGGGTGAAAACGGTCGGCCTCTGCTAGCAAAATTTGCCGCTGCTGCACAATGGCAAATATCGTATCCAGAACAGCCTCGATCTCGTCCATAACCTCCGCATTCCAGAATCGGACGACGTGATAGCCCTGGCTCTCCAGAAAGGCGGTGCGTTCGATATCGTAGCGCCTTGCCGCGTCTTCCGCATGCTGGCTGCCGTCAAGCTCGATGATCAGACCGATCTGATGACAGGCGAAATCGGCGAAATAGCGCCCGATCGGAACCTGCCGGCGAAAATGCGTGCCTTCGATCGGGATGCGCCACAGATGCTTCCAAAGCTTGGCTTCCGCATCGGTCGAGCCGGCGCGCAGGCGGTGGCTGTTGGCGATTTTGAAGCGGTCGAGTTTGGAGGGCTTTTTGGGCACGGGGATCTCCAAGGTGCCGGAACTGCGGTTGAATCGTCGAGACAAACACCTCCCCCTTGAGGGGGAGGTCGCCGCGAAGCGGCGGGTGGGGGTGACAATTGCCTGGGCTCAGAGGTTGCCGCAATCACCCCACCCCGGCCTACGGCCGACCCTCCCCCTCAAGGGGAGGGTGCGCGCTACCAGCCGCCACCGCCTCCACCACCACCGCCGCCGCCGGAAAACCCGCCGCCACCACCGCCTCCCCCGCCACCAAAGGCGGAGGACGAGCTCGATACTGGCGCAGGGATAGTCGAAGCGATGGTGGATGCCATGGAGGAAGAGAAGTCGCCGATCGTTCCGCCGATGCTGCCCGGGTGGAAGTTGCCGGAATACCAGATCGGCGCATAAGCCGCGGCGGCGGCACCCGCGGCCGTGGCGAGCCAGGTCTCGAAGGCGCTCGACCACGGCTTTTCGACACCAAGTGCCACCGCATAGGGCAGCAGCGTTTCAAAATGCTGCGGCGACATTTGCGGCGCGCCCTGCATGTTCATCCGGTCGCGTTCGGCCAGCGTCAGATATTGCCTGAGACCGGCGATGCCATCCATCATCTTGCGTCCGAGCGGTGTCGGCGCACCCATCAGGAAAAAGAAGACGACGTTGAGCGCGAAAATGCCGACGATGCCTGCCAAGAGAGGCAGCAGACCCGCCTCCCATAGCGGCACGACCGCAGCGGCAAAGCCGCTAACGGCAATCGAGACGAAGACGAAGCCGAAGAAGGCGAAAAACAGGACTGAAAGAATGCGTTGGGCGAGGCTGGCGCTGTGCCTGCGAAACCTGCGGCCGATCGAGCTCGCGAAGATGGTCACGAAAATCGACAGGAAGCCCGGCACGACGATCAGCGGCAGCGCATTCTCATGCAGGCGACCGAAGATGACGATCGCCGCAAGGACCAGAAGGGAAAGCGCAATGCCGGCAATCACATAGAGCGAGTTGGCCTTGTAGTATTCGCCGCGATGATCGCGCTCGATCGCGCTGCGGAACTTCGAGCCCAAGCGCTGTACGGCCTCACCATTCGCCTTGTCGATGACCAGCGGAGAGAACGGTCCGATGGCCTGCATCAGCACCTTGTCGCCACCGCCCAGATCGCTGCCCGCCTTGCCTGTGGGGCGGATGACCACCTTTCCCTTCAGGTCGTCGAGAATGACATAGCCGCGCACGGCAAGATCGATCGCCGTTGCCGAGAATGCCGTCCAGCTGGAACTGGCAAAGCCCTTGTTGTCGATATAGTTGACCAGCGCCGGCGAGACGCCCTCGGGCGGGTCCCAACGCGGGACCATGACACCGGCCGGCGGGTCACGGCCGACGGCAATCCAGCTGCGCATGTAATAGGCAAACAGCAGGATCAGGCCGCCGATGGCGATTGTCGTGTCGAGATGGTCCCGGAAAAACCACTCCCATTGCTGGCCGCCGCTCGGCGCCGCAACTGCTCCCTTTGCGAGCTTGATGGCAATCGTCAAACCCTCGGCGCTTGCGAGCGGCCGGGTAGTGAGGAAGGTGGCGACGTTGCCTTGCGCGCCGGCGCTGGCATTCTTGCCGTTGGCGCCGAGTGGACCAGTGAAGAAAGCAAGCTGCTGCGGATGCACGCCGTCAGGCAAGATGACGGTTGCCCTGGCACTGGCAATCGGGAACAGCCAGCCATTGCCCGTCACGTTCCAATAAAGCTCGTCGTGATCGTCGAAATAGCGCATCTGACGATTGGTGTCGTAGGTGATGCGGAATGTGTGCGGGCCAGGTTTCAGCACCCGCTCGGCATTGCCGATATAAATGCGCTCGCCGCCCCTGATGCGCTCGGTGCGCCAATCCTCCGGCTGGCCGTCGCGCTCGACGGACACGACCTTGAAATCCACCTGGATCTCCCGGCCGCCGGCATCGGTCATAACAAGCGGAAAATCACGGAAAATGCCACGGCGGATGTTCTGGCCTTCGGCATTGACGGCGATGGTTTCGACGACCCGCATGGAGCCGTCACGATGCAGGGCAATCGCCTGGTCGAAACTGGTGATGATCTCGGCTGCCGTAGCGGCCGTTGCGCAAAGCAGAAGGCACAGAGCCAGGAAGAACCCGCAAAGCCGTGTCATCACTCCCCCAAAGGATGGCTGCAGCGCCGCTGCCGGCGCCGCTTCGCGTCAGGAATATGTCCGCGCTCGCCCTCCGTCTGGATGGCGGAGCGTCAGTCTTCGTATGTGACTCCAAGCGAAGCCAGCACGTTCCAATAGGACGGGAAGGTCTTGGCGACGCAATCGGGGTCGAGAATGGTGATGCCGCCGATCTTCAGGCCGGCAAGCGCAAAGCTCATGGCAATGCGGTGATCGGCAAAGCTGTCGATCTCTGCGGGCAGAGTCTTGCCGGCGAGGCTCGGATCGGATGCGACGATCAGATCGTCGCCCTCTTCCGTGCCGAGGTTCGGAACGATGCGCGACAGGCCGCTCGACAGCGCGCGGATACGATCGCATTCCTTGACGCGCAGGTTCTCGATGCCGACAAAGCGCACAGGCGTTTCGTTGAAAGCGGCGAGAACCGCGAGTGTCGGGATGGCGTCCTGCATCTGCGAGCCGTCGATGACGGCGGGCAGATGCGGGAATTTCGAGATCAGATCATATGCTTTCGCATCCGGCTGCGAGAATTGTTCCGCCGGCGTACCGAGATCGATCTTGCCGCCACCAAGCACTTCGGCTGCCCAGAGATAGGTCGCAGCAGAGGCATCCGGCTCGATCAAGAAATCGGCGGCATGATAGCCGGTGGGCTCGACACGCCAGGCGACGGGACTCACGCGCTCCACCTTGGCGCCGAAAGCGCGCATGGCGGCAACGGTCAGGTCGATGTAGCCCAGAGCGCCGATATGTTCGCCGAGCAGTTCGATATCGACGGCGCGGTCGCCGCCGGCCGCCATCATCAACAGCGCCGAGACATACTGGCTGGACAGGCCGCCGTCGATCTGCACGCGGCTAGCTTCGAAACGGCCGGTGCCATTGATTGTTACGGGTGGGCAGCCGGTTTCCGTCGAGGCATCGACGCCGAGCGAGCGGAGCGCGTCGACCAGCGGGCCGATCGGCCGCTTGCGCATATGGGCATCGCCATCAACGACGACCTTGCCTTCGACCAGCGCTGCGGCCGCTGTCAGGAAGCGCGTTGCCGTGCCGGCATTGCCGAGGAAAAGCGGGGCTGCCGGCGCCTGCAGCTTGCCACTGCCTGTCACGATGAAGGTGGTGTCGTCGGGCTCGTCGATCACAACACCCATGGCGCGCAAAGCTTCGGCCATATAGCGGGTATCGTCGCTTTTCAGCGCGCCGGTCAGCCGGCTCGTCCCCTTGGCAAGGCCTGCCAGCAGCAGCGCGCGGTTGGTGATCGATTTCGATCCCGGCGGCATGGCGCGTCCGGTCAAAGGCTTGCCCGGCGGGATAATCGTGAGTTTGGCTCTACCCATCATCATTCTCTTTGGTCAGTCAGGAAGGAGGCGGCCGATGGCCGGCGGTCGGCATCCTTTACCGCCTCACATGAAAAACCGATAGCAAAAATCTTAGAACTTTACCGTGGGAACGGCGCGATCCGCTTCGTTAGTGATCTCGAAATAGGCCTTCTTCACGAAGCCGAAGGGGCCGGCAATGAGATTGTTCGGGAAGGTCTCGACCTTGACGTTCAGATCGCGTGCGGCGCCATTGTAATAACGGCGCGACATCTGGATCTCGTTTTCCGTTCTCTCCAGTGATTGCTGCAGCTCGACGAAACCCGTATTGGCCTTCAGGTCGGGGTAGGCTTCAGACACAACCATCAGGCGGCCGAGTGCCTGGCTGAGAACACCTTCGGCCGCCGCGCGACCGGCAACATCGCCAGATGGCACGGCCTGTGCTGCAGCACGCGCCTGTGTCACCTCGACCAGCGTCTTGTTCTCATGGCCGGCATAGCCTTTGACTGTCTCGACCAGATTGGGAATGAGATCGGCGCGGCGCTTCAACTGCACGTCGATGCCGGACCATGCCTCTTCAGCAACCTGACGAGCGCGAACGAGCCCGTTATAGATGAAGACGATATAAAGCGCGGCCAGAACTATGATCGCGAGAAGAATGAGCATCTGATATCCCCGTGGCGACTGCAACCACAGGGACACTAGGCAGATTTATCGATAATGTCACCCGGCTTTAGCGACAATGGGGACGCTGGACCAAGCCAGTTTGGCCCAATCCCAGCGAAACCTTGCCGGAGCTGCCCCGACAGGCATCATGGCCTTATGGAGCGCGAACGCGCCGCGCTCTCCAACCTAAATTCAGGCTCAGGCGGCCTGCTGGTTCCAGTTGGCCCCGCCGGCATCGGTCAGCAGGAAGGCCTCGCCGCAAGCCTTGGCCAGCGTGCGCACGCGCAGAATGTAGCTCTGGCGCTCCGTCACCGAGATCACTCCGCGGGCATCGAGCAGGTTGAAGACGTGGCTTGCCTTGATGCACTGGTCGTAGGCCGGGAAAACGCATTTGTGCAGGCGATGATTTTCGCTGTCGCCGGGCGCGCCGGCCGCCAGCAATGCCTGGCATTCCTTCTCGGCATCGATGAAATGGCGGTGCAGCATCTCGGTATTGGCATATTCGAAATTATGCCGGGAATATTCCTGCTCGGCCTGCAGGAAGACATCGCCATAGGTGATCTTATCTTCGCCTTCGAGGCCGTTGAAGTTCAGGTCATAGACGCTGTCGACACCCTGAACGTAGGTCGCGAGGCGCTCCAGACCGTAGGTCAGTTCGCCGGCGACCGGCGCACATTCAATGCCGCAGACCTGCTGGAAATAGGTGAACTGCGAGACTTCCATGCCGTCGCACCAGCATTCCCAGCCGAGGCCCCAGGCGCCAAGCGTCGGGCTTTCCCAGTCGTCCTCGACGAAGCGAATGTCGTGCAGCAACGGATCGAGACCGATCGCCTTCAGCGAGCCGAGATAAAGCTCCTGCAGGTTCGGCGGATTGGGCTTCAGGATGACCTGATATTGATAATAGTGCTGCAGGCGGTTTGGGTTCTCGCCATAGCGGCCATCAGACGGGCGACGGGACGGCTGAACATAGGCTGCCCGCCACGGCTTCGGGCCGAGAGAGCGCAGCGTGGTGGCCGGATGGAACGTGCCGGCGCCGACTTCCATGTCGTAGGGCTGCAGAACCGCGCAACCCTTGTCGGCCCAGTAGTTGTGCAGCGTCAGGATCAGCGCCTGAAAGGAGCGCTTCGGGTTCATGTGGTCGGGCACGTTGGCAGTCATGAGAGCTGATTTCTTCTGCTAGCGAATTGTTTGGCGGACAGGTGCCACGGCGGGGCGAACGGGTCAAGGCTTTGCAGTGCAAACCGCCATCCAGCTCGTCTCGCCGAGGGGCGCAGATGCTATTCGTCGTCGCGCTTCACCCGATATTCTCCGGTCTTCGGATCCTTGATCAGCGTTCCCATCGCGCCGGTACGCCGCTCCGTCTCGGCGCGGCGGGATTTCTCGGCAAGCCGCTGCGCATCGCGCACGAAGCGTCGATACAAGAACCAGACGCCGCCGATGACGACGATGAAGAAGATGATCCGGGACATTACCCAGCGCTCCCGATTACAATCCGTACCGGCCCCACAATGCCTTTTCCTCTGCCGCTTCGGCAAGCCCGGCCGCAAGACCAGCGCCAAGACCGTCCATGCTACCCAGCGAAACGCCCGGAGCCTTGCGGCCGAAGAGGCTGCGCGGCGTGGTGACCAGCGCAAGCTTGACCTTGTCGCCGAAGCGCTTCCTCAATTCCTGGCGCATGTCGCCGAGACCATCGATGAGGCCAAGCTCCAGCCCACGGCTGCCCGTCCAGAACAAGCCGGAGAACACCGTTCCGTCGGCCGAGAGTTTTCCAGTGCGCCGCTCAAGCACCATGTCGATGAAGACCTTGTGAATCTCAAGCTGCAGGCTCTTCAGATACTCTATATCCTTTTCCTTCTCTGGCTGGAAAGGATCGAGGATCACCTTGTTCTCGCCGGCGGTATAGACACGGCGTTCGACGCCGATCTTCTTCAACAGTTCTGGAAAGCCGAAGCCGCCGGAGACGACACCGATCGAACCGACGATGGAGGTGGCGTCGGCAATGATCTCATCGCCGGCCAGCGCAATCATGTAACCGCCGGAGGCAGCAACATCCTCGACGAAGACCAGAACCCTCTTGTTTCTCTCGGATGCCAGATCGCGAATGCGATTGTAGATCATCCGCGATTGGACCGGAGAGCCACCCGGCGAATTGACGACGATGGCAACGGCCGGCGCACTCTTCATCTCG
>NZ_JAELTU010000103.1 GCF_016429015.1 Rhizobium sp. ASV20 | reverse complement strand
ACAGGTGCAATGCTTCGTCTCCATTCACGATCCGATTGCGAACCTCTTCCACATACCCCGCCACGACATCTCCGCCGGCCACCATCGCGAACTGCGCGCCGCCGCGATGGATCAATGGGCGAAAATCGCCCGGGTATGATCGGTCCGTAGAAACCCAGCATCTCAGCTTGTCTCGTGACGTTAAGTTTACGATGCCCCAATCACTTCTGCCGGAAATCGATGGCGACGATAAAGAGGATCTCGAACAAGTCTGGTCATGCAGCCAGATCCCATATTTTCACCAATGCCCGCTTAACGTTACGATGCCATAAGAAGAAGCCCGCACCGACAAGGCTTGCAAGCAGACCGGCGGGCAGTTGATAGGGAAACATCAGGTTGCGCCCAAGCCAATCGGCAGCAGTCAAGATGATTGCACCGAGGATTGCAGAAGCGACGATCTGATCGCTGGCGCGCCGCAAGCCCATCATCCATGTCAAATGCGGCCCCATGAGGCCAACGAAACTCAGGGGACCGACGATCAGCGCGGCCGCAGCCGTTAGGATCGACACCACCATCAACATGGACAAGCGGCTTACCGCGAGATTGATGCCCAGCGACCGGCCGCATGGGTCTCCAAGGGGCAGGATAGTCAGCCACCGTCCTCCCGCCAGGGCAAGCAGGAGACCGACGATCGCAACAAAGCCTGATGCGATCGCATCACACGATGTTACGTGATAGGTTGAGCCCGCCATCAACGTCAGCAACATGCCCAGTCTGGGATCGCCACTGATGAGGAGAAACGAAACAAAGGCTCCGAACACTGTACAGATCGCTACTCCTGTCAGCAGCAGGCGCTCGGGAGCAAAGGCTGAGTGACGCCCAATGAACAGAATTGTGGCCAGTGTTAGGAAAGCGCCCGCGGCGCCAGCCGCAATCTGTTCGAGCCGCGTCGGCGCCGATACGGCGAGAAGAAGAGTGATCAAACCGATGGAAGCGCCGGATGAAATGCCGAGCACTTCCGGACTGGCCATGGGATTTCCGGTCATCCTCTGGATGAGGGTGCCTGCGACAGCGAGCATGCAGCCGGCAAAGAGCGCCGCCATCGTTCGCGGCACTCTCCACTGTGAAAGAGCTCGCATGTCGCCCCAATTGTCGATCGACCAGCCTTGAACACTCCGCCCAACATCAAGCGCAATCCATACGACCGCCACCAATATAGCGAGCAGGCCGAGGATCGTGAGGACCGGCCGCGAACTGCGGCGGGTGGTTGAATGACCTTGGGCGAGGTTGAGGCCTTCCGGCTTCAGCCGCGGTAGCAGCCAAAATAACATTGGAGCCCCCAGCAACGCAGTCGCGACACCGGTCGGGATACCGGGAATAACCATTCCCGCCCATTGAGTACTTTCATCCGCCAGCCACAACAGCGACGCACCTATGATGGGCGACCAGACGAGCTGTCGGTTGAATTGTGCGGCACCCAGCATCCGAGCGATGACGGGGGCTGCGAGGCCGATGAAGCCGATCATCCCGACTGCGCTCGTAACGAAGCTGGCCAATAATACTGCAAGGCCGAGTGCCATGAAGCGAATGCTTCGCAGAGACAGCCCGAGACTGCGCGCATTTTCGTCATTGAGGGCCAGGATCGACAAAGGACGTGCAAGGATCGCGATTAGCGGCGCGCATATGCCCAGTCGCGGCGCAAGATAGGCTGCCACCGACCAGTCGTTTTGCGCCAGCGACCCGGAACTCCAGAAAAAGAAGTCGCCGAGATACTGCCAGCGAAACAGAGTCAGGATCCCGGCAATCATATTGCATAGAAGGCCGACGACAAGACCGCAAAGAATGAGGGAGAGCGGGGAAAGAGCTCGTGAGAACGTCGTGGCGAACACGAGGACAGCGACCGAGAGCCCGCCGCCGAGCGCCACCCATTCTCGATCGTTGACGATCAAGGAGGGTGCAAACAGCGTCGCGGTCATAAGGGCGAGTTGCGCACCTGCTGTCACACCTATGGTCGTCGGTTCGGCGAGCGGATTGCGCAGAATTCGCTGCATAATCGCCCCCGACAGACCAAGCGATGCGCCCGCGAGCAGGCAGACCGCCACACGCGGCAGCAGTTCGTATCGGATTGTCAGGGACTGCATGGTTTGCGCCAGATTCTCCGGTGCAAGCCATGCGCCAAAGGCAAAAGTTCGGCACAGGCGAATAGCGCATGACACGAGTGCTGCGGCAAACAACAGCAGCGCGATATGGAAGGTCGGATGCCTGGACGACCCGGGTTTCCTGGAATGCACCGTCGTCATGTTCAACCGGTCTTCACCAACATATCCGCGATCAGCGATGCAAAGCGGACGGCGCTATCGAGGCCACCGAAGATATCGATGGGAGATATCGTGTGAAAACGTTTGCCGTGAACCTGCGGCAGCGCGTTCCAGATGGGACTCTCCGTCAGACGCCGCATCGCAAGACCAGTCCCCTGCCAATATTGCTCCAGATGCACGATCGAGGCATTGGGCTGCGTGAGCAGTGCCTGCGGTGCCGTGCGATACCATCCCCACTCGTCGTCCTCTTTCGTCCAGGCATTCAGCACTCCAAGGCGCCTCATGACGCTGTCCATCAGGCTGTGGCGCCCATATCCGAGCAGGTTGACACCGTCCTGGTTGAGATTGACGAGATAGGTCTTTGCCGCCGGTAGGGGTATGAGATCCTGGCAAAGCGCCTCAATCGCCGCATTCGCTGCCGCGATTGAACGGGCGGCGGCGTCCTGCGTGCCGAATTCTCGCCCGGCATCGGCGACGCATTTCGCGATCCGCGCATAATGGTCGTCATCGCCGCCAAAGGCTTCCAACGAAAGGATGGGGGCAATGCGTCGCAGGGGCGAATCTATCGGTACGGGCCACACGGACACCAGCCTGTCCGGCTTCAGGCTTTGCAGGAGTTCAAGATTGGGCTCGGCCGGATGGCCGATATCGATGATGCCTTCGTCAAGGATTAGGTCCGACACGCCGGCGCGAAAGCCGGCAGCTGCTGCCGCTGCGATTAGATTTCCGCCGGCCGAGACCACGATATGGGTAGCGGTAATGTCCAGGGCGACAATCCTTGGACCCGGCTTTGAAGCTTGAGCACGCCTCACCAAGGAGGCCGCGACCAAACTGCCCACCGCCGACCCCAAAAATGTCCGGCGCCCGAGGCTCAAGATTTCGGGCTCCCGAACGGGCATTCGCCATGATCGCTGGGCAGCCGCTTCGTCAAACCATCTTTCACCACGTCCCCTTTATCTTCAAAAGCACGGTGCGAGGATCGCCGTAGAAGCCGGAAGAGGTGTTGTTGATCGAGCGGATATATTCCTTGTTGAAGATGTTATCTACGTTCAGCGACGCCGTGTAGTGCTCGTTGATCTTGTAGGATACCACCGCCGAAACAATCGCATATCCGGGCGCGACGAGCGTTCCGCCTGAATCCTTGTTGGAGAACTGGCTCGATGCATATAAGCCGCCGCCCAGGGTCCATTTGTCGAGCTCGTTCGGCAACGTATAGGTGGTCCAAAGCTTGAATAGGTGCTTCGGCGCAATCGAACTGAACGCCACATGGTCGGTGCTTGCGCTGTCGTCGTAATTCTTGGTGTTGGTAAAGGTGTAGCCGGCAAAGACGTTCCATTCATCGGTCACCTGGCCTGACACTTCTAGGTCGACGCCCTGCGCCCGCGCCTTGCCCTGAGCAAAGTAGATCGAACCCGTCGGATCGGATGGATCGGCCAAGGCCCTGTTCTTTTGCGTCAGGCTAAAGAGCGCAACGGAGGCATTCAGGCGATCGTCGAAGAAACTCCCCTTGATGCCGGTCTCATACTGTTCGCCTTCAATGGGGTTCAGCAGATTGCCCTGAACGTCGCGCGTAGTCTGTGGCTGGAAGATCTTGCCGTAGCTCGCGTAAACCGAATAATTTGGGGTGAGGTCGTAAATCAGACCGGCGAACGGGATGGCTTTCGCGCTCAAGCGGTCATGCGTACTCGCATCGCCCCAATAATTCTGATCGGCATTCGGCTTGTAGGAGCTGTTCCACCAGATGACGCGACCACCCGCGACCAGCGTCAAAGGATCGGCAAGGCTGATCCTCGCATTGCCGTAAACGCCATATTGATTGGTCAGCGTATGGCGGCCATAGACGTTGGGGAAATCAGGCTCAGGTACATTCCAATCGAAAATGCTGCCATTGGTGGAATAGAACTCGTTGCCCGCCGGCCCATAATAGTTGGTCTGCCCGAGATTCTCGTGTGAGGCATTCACGCCGAAGGTCAGCGTATGTTGGCGCCCCGCAAGCTCGACGGGGCCGGAAGTATACCAATCGAGCGAATATTGCCGATCGTCCTGAGCCCATTTGTTGGCAACGATATCTGCGGTGTCAGTGGCCGGATCGACCTTGCTGTTGATCGAATTGGCAATGATATCGCTTTGATAGCGAACATAATTGGCCGTTGCTTTCGTCTTCCAGCCATTGTCAAACTCATGCTCGAGTTCGAAGAAGGCACCCGTCTGCGTGTAGATGTTCTCATTCCATGGCGAGCCGAAGAAGGTCGAACGCGGCGCATCGACGAATTTGTAGTCGGTGGTCGCCGGCACACCGATCCAGTTCTGGCGGGCTGGGCTGCGCTGGTAATAGGCCCCTGCCCGCACCGTCGTATTGTCGGAAATATCGCCTTCAAGCACACCGCAGATCTGCCCAAGCCGCCGATAGCTGTCGTCGTCTTTGAAATCTTGGGACTGAAGTGTGCCAACAACGCGGCCGCGCAGTGTGCTCTCCGGGTTCAGCGGGCCGGTGACGTCGAGTTCATTGCGAACGTCCTTGTAGGACCCGATCGATGCTTCGTCGCTGATATGAAATTCCGACATCGGCAGCTTGCGGACAAGATTAATGGTGCCCCCCGGAGAACCGAACCCGTTCAGCAATCCGGCCGGGCCGCGCAGGATCTCCACGCGGTCATACATCGCCAGATCCTGCGCCGAGGTCGGCAGTGCGATATTCGTCGGAACCCCGCCGATCTGGATCGTGTTCACGGGGAAACCGCGCGAATAATAGCTCGGCCGATCTGAGTCCGCCTGTTGAACGACCATGCCGGTAGCGTTTGCAATTGCCTGATCGAGCGTCGTCAAATGCTGATCTTCGATGCGCTTGCGTGTGACGACCGAGACGGACTGCGGGGTCTCCTTGATGGAAACTGCTTCCTTCCCGGCAATGTTGGCATAGCCACTGCCATAGGAGTTCGATCCCTCCGTCGTCGCCGTGACGCCCTGGACGGTAATAGGCTGCAGAACCGTCGAACCGTCTGCGGCCGCGGATCCAGCCGCAGCTGAAGCCGAAATCGCAACCGTCGTGGAATTTGTGAATGAGAAGGACAGACCCGACGTCTTCAATACCCGGGCCAGTGCCTGGGTAGGCGATGCTCGACCGGACATGCCAGGCGAAGCCTTGCCGTTGGCTATCGAAGGGACATAGGTGACCTGAAGGCCGGATTGTCTGCCGAAGGCGGCAAGCGCCTGGCTGAGTGATCCGGCAGGGATCGAGAAATTGATCTCAGCCGCATTTTGAGCCAATGCCGGTTGAGGCTGGCTCAAACCGATGGCAACCGATGATGCCGACACCATGAATACCGCCAGGGCAGCTCTCACGCTATCCTCACGCCTAACAAACAACACTGGCCCCTGCCCCATAAACCACTCCATTCGTAACAACCGGGCGGGCGTGCTGTGCCTGACATCATCTGGGTATGTGCAGCCCTATTGGTGGTTACGAACGAGGCAACCGAATTTTCTCCTTTCATGAGAAAAATAGTCATATTTTCGAAATTACCGTGAGCCAGGGCGAAATCTGCCGCACCTTGCCTCCATAAGGCTGGACCACAGCCTCCAGGGCTCGGATCGGGTGTTTGAGGTCGAAGACACCACTGATTGGCAGTGAACCGAGGCTTGGATCGGCGATCAGAACTTCGCCCTTCTGCCAGCGCTCGATCCTAGCGACGACGGCCGAGATCGGCTCCTTGTCGGCGACGATCATACCGCCGCGCCAAGCAGCGATCTGCTCAACCTCATGCACACCTCTGTCGACACGTTTGGAGTTGCGATCGAAACGCAGCCACTGACCTGCCTCCAGCCGCTGGTCTTCGATTGCGGGGGTTCCGACCTTTACAACACCGTGATCGACCGAGACCGTCAGAAAGCCGCTATCGTTGCTGACTTCATATGCCGTACCGAGCGCGGTTGCGACCACGTCCTCAGCGGCAACGGCAAAGGGTCGATCGGCATCTTTTGCAACATCGACGAAGACCATTCCGTAGAGCAGTTGGACGTCGCGGCGCGCTTCGGTGAAGGCCAGCTTTATGCCGGTATCCGGGCCGAGCGTCGCCACACTTCCATCCGGCAGCGAGATCCTTTTGATCTCTGCGGTGCCGGTGGTAAAATCCGCGCGGTTTCGGGCAAGCATACCCGGGATGACGGCCCCGCCGGCTGCCGCGGCACCAAGACAGAGCATGCCGACGATCATGAAATTGCGCCGCGTTGGTGCAATCCGTTCGGCGCGGTCCGTCTCCTGCCGGTCTGCCAATATCTTACCAGTCATGCCATGAATTTCGACAACCTCCGCCCAAGCCCGTTCATGAGCATTGCTGCGGGCGCGCCAGCGCCGGACCATGTCCTGAGCCACTGGATTGTCGCTGTCGTTTTGCAGGCGGATGACGAGATCCATCGCCTCTTCGAACAGCCGATCATCTTCGCTGTCGTCGTTGCCCATTCACGGCCTCACTGCAAAGCCCGGCCCATGCACCTCGGCTCCATATGCTGAAACGAACGACCATCGCCGATTTTCACCTACGGTCATTCCGTCGCCTCTTGCAGACGTTGACGAATGTGACGATAGGCGTCGCGGATCAACGCCCAGGTACGGGTCGTCGACAATCCGAGCTGTTGGGCGACTTCGCTTATCGTCTGCTCTCCCAGTCTGTGTGACTCGAACGCAAACCGGGTCCGTTCAGGGAGCTCCGAGAGAGCTGCCAGGGTGATTTCCAGGCGTTGCCTGTCGTAAACGATCGTCTCGGCCGACGGGCTGCTATCAGCAATTGCCTGAAAAGCCTCTTCGCTCAGATCCGCTCGCGGCGCCAGACGTTCACGCCGATAGAAATCGATGCTGAGATTGCGGGCGACCTGGAACAGAAGCGCTCTCGGATTGTCTCGCTCGTCATTATCGACTTTCCCGGCCGCGAGCAGGCGAACGAAAGCATCCTGTGTCAGATCGCAGGCCGTCTCTTCATTCAGGCCCCGTCGGCGCAGGAGGCGGGTGACTTCTTTTGCATGCCTTAGGAAGAGGCTGTTCACATCCCAGCTCATCACAATTCCGTTTTGTAGATATGCGACGAAAGGGCCGCCGTACCGAACTGGCGATAGCCTGCGAACAGTTCGCTCTGCAATAGCAAGAGGTTGCGCTCGAAAATTTGTTGGGCCAATATAAGCTTCTGCTCAGATTTAAAACATGTGCAAAAATATCATGTTTTCCACGATATAGTTGCCTGCCCGTCCCTCAAACAGACTTTTTCCGCCTAGCAACAGAAATTAGATTCCTGAGGTTAGTGGCACATTGGCAACACTCCAAGATGATCATGTCTGTTGTACATAAGGTTTGCCGTCTCTTCGGACTAATTAAGCTAAGGAGCATTGTCGAAGGCCTGCGACACCTCAAGTTTATCGGGATATCTCACCGTAGGCTCTCTACGCCGGGAGCCAGCTTGATCGGCTTGGGGTATTTGAGCCTCCGATTCCATCATCGCGACGAATCCGACAAAGGCCGGACGGAGTGGTCTTGAACAGATATGAACTTGCGACCCATCAGCTCATTCGGTTTGCATACCCGTTTAAGTCGCGGCGAGGTGAAGGTCTCCACCGAGAGCGTGTGCACGCCCCTGCGTTGCGACAGAACCGGCCGTCAACGCGATAGCGCCGCTACGCGATCAAGAGCCGTTCCAAACCCTTGTAGCGAAACCGAGAAAGGCGCCGCCGCGCCGCCATCGGCAGTCGCCTTAACTTTGAGTACCGTGCCGGAACGCATCGCGCTGATCATCGGCGCTTCAAAGCTCACAGTGACAAGGCACCCTGCCGGAACACAGGTCCGAAAGCGGGATGGCGGCAGGGATGGCCTTTCGTCTATTTGGAATGAGACGCCGGCATCGAGCGCCAAGCCGAACGGAAGGGCGATCGTGCCAGATACGCTGTTACCGCTCGGGGTGTTAAACTCGATAGCGAGAACCCGCTGGCCATCCTGCCGCGACTGGATTTGGCTCAAACTGCAGCGCTTTCGATTGCCTTGCTGTACGCAGGCAACGCTCCAGTCCTTGTAAGTTTCGCTCAACGAGGAGGCGCCGCCGGGCAAGGCAGACGGAGTACCGGCCTGCGGCTCAGCGGTTTCGAAGCGTTGCGGCGCCGGATCGCTGTGACTGTCCGTTATCGGCGCTGCAATGCTCGACGTGGAGATCGCGCCCTCCGAAACCAGCCACCCTGTCGCACCGCCAGCAAAGAGAAGAGCTGCCAGAGCGAACATGACTACGGGATGTGCCCTCTTGCTCATCATGCGAGCGCCTTTCGTTCAGTTGCGCGCTGCGCATTGAGATCCAACAGGTTTTGGAAGCTGTGCATGGACGCGAAATGGAAGTTCACCAGGGCGAGCCATCCCTTCACGTGCCAATCGGCGACCGTCTCGGCTGGGAGAGCCCGAAACGCCTCTTCGTTGACAGCATGGAAGCCATCCACGCGATGGCGCGCGCCATCGGGCAGGCGGAAATCGGCATGATATGGCGTCAGGAGGCCCGCAGACCTTAGAGCCTGCGCAAACGTGACAGTGTGAGTGTGATCGATCTGAAATGCGAAGCAGAAGTCCATCGCGCTTCTGGTTAGCTGCGTTGGCAGACCCTGGTCATCGAATATCCGGTGATCGTCATTCTGCGCCATCCCAGCAGGCGTGAAACGTTCTGAAGCCTGATCGACGGTCAACAATTGACCTCCCTCCGGCGTCTCCAGCACGATAAACGGGTAGCGACGTACATAGGCGGGAACGTAACTTCCTGCCCGCCAGCTTCCGTCCCGCTCGACGAAGAGATTGTGCCCCTTGCGCATTCCAACGAGCGCCAATGGAGATGCCTGCTCATCCATGGCAAACACAATAGGATAATGTCTCAGAGCCGCCGGGAACTCACCAGCGACGATTGGAATGGCGGCAGCATCGCGGCAGAAGTCATACTCTGCCACCCCTGCCAACCCCGCATCGCGATGGTGCTCAAGGCAAACAACGACCGGAGTTTTGTAAAATAGCGGAAGAGGCGCGGAACCGGCCGCCGTATTCGTGTCCTGGACTAACATGATCTTCTTTCTCCGCGACGATACGCATCGCGGCTATTTGTTTTCGAAGGGCGTGTCCTTTTCTCGGATTTGCCACGTTTTAGATTTTAGGTTCTGCCCGCTGATCACTGCGCAAGAAGCATCTCTCGCCAAGCCCGCTCGACCTCATTCGTGAAACGGCACCCGAGGCTGCGTCGCAACGTCCAAAGCAACGTCTCGCTAATCGGTTGGTAGTGGGCATCGACCATGCGGCAGATCTTGCGGGAGTATGCCAAAGCTCGAAGCGACGGGAGCAAGGCGCCAAATCGCGGCAGCTCATCCACTACCAGTCTCAGCGTCGGCAGAAGCTGTCTTGCCTGCGGTTCCAGATCTATCGCAAACAGCCGATAGACATCGGGATACGCATCAAGAAGCCGATGAGCGAATATCGTGTCGATGCCATCGGAAACGGGGTCGAGTTGATTGAGACTCTTTTCAATCAGCGAAAGCGTGTATTGATCCATAGCCATGTCCAAATCCTACGGCACTCCCTTTGGCAGCTTCAGCCCGCAGCAACCCGCCTGGAAGCCGCAATAAATTTTGAATCTCCCGAACCTCAGTTGCTCTCCGCAGGTCTTTTCCCAGAAGGTGTCCCATCCGGGTTCATGCCGTAACGGCGGTACAACGCTTGTTCGTCACGAGCCAACTGGGCATCCATGCGCGCGTTGGCGCTTGTCGCCAGCGCGTTTCGCGCGGCCAGCGCAACGGGAGCTTTGGCGAAACTGGAGAGGCCTGTCGGATCTGCGCTGGCGGCAAGGCTGGTCGCGCCCTGAACGGCACCAAATGCAGTTGCCTCGGCGTTCAATTGTTTCTCCAAGGCTCTTGTCTCGCTCGAGAAGTTCGAACCTTGAAAATTGGATTGCGTGCCCTGGCAGCCGGTTAGCGCGGCCGCGGCCACGAGGAGCGGTACAAAAAGAGCACGACGGACTTCTGGATTGACGCGCAAATGACGACCTCAACGGGTTTGATAGATTTTCAATAACAGGCGACCTTGAACTCGCCCTGGTTCCGCAGCACGGAGCCATGCAACGGCCCCATCGCTCGTGCGGCAAGCGCTCCGCCCGGCCCCGCGAAACCGATGCCGGCGACAGCCGTGTTCACCGCCGTATTCGCGGCCCGAACGCCTTGTGTATGCGTTTGAATCTGATCGATGCAGGATTGGGCAGAGGCGTATGCCTTGGCTCGTTCGCGATCTTCGGGTTTTGCATCGGGGCGGCTCCCCGCCAGTTCGGCGGCCGCCTGACGACCGGCCATGTCTGCTCGCAGGGCGCTCAGCCGCGCGTCGCCCGAGCTGCAGCCAGCCGCAAGGAGGCAAATCGCGCCTACGAAGAAATGTCTTGTATTCATGCAATTCGCTCCCTCTTTGGACATGGATCATGTGTACCAGGCTTCGACGCCCTTGGCGCAGAAGCCCGAGACCGGACCAGATCGCGCAACGTTCACGCCTGCATTGACAAACGAGACCGCTTGCCGATCGCGGACGCGTAGATTGCAATGAAGAGGCCGCCCACAACGGTGATGTGTTCCATCACCACATGGAATTCCATGGTTCTCATGGGCTCCTCCATGGTCCAGAAATTGTGAGCGATCGGGATCGTCAAAACTGTGAAGGCGGCCAAGGCCCCGGCAGCCATCCACATCCACCGATCGAGGATGACGAGGATTGAGCCGAGGAGCAGGGTGATCACCGTCGCAAAATAGAAAAGGATTTCCGGCACCAGACCGAAATGCCGCATTTCCGCAAGTCCCGCATCGAAGTCGAAAAGTTTAGCCAGGCCGCTGGACCAGAACATGAAGGTCAACACAGTTCGCGCCAAATAGCCGAACCACGGTTTGCCGAAATAGCTTTCGACTACGCCTGTGTAAATCGGTACGACTGCTGGTGATACACTTTGCAAAAATTCAGTTTTGGTGGTTTCGAAGCTCATATTAATTCCGTTCGAATTGAAGAATGGAGGGACGAAGCCGACGGGCGTCGGCATCGGTATCGTGGACGTCAAACAATCAGAACCTGACGTTGAAATTGGCCTTGACCGACTGGTCAGAAATTCCGGAGCCGAACTGGCCGCCGTAGCTCACGCCAAGCGCTGCATCCGGCGTCAGAGCCAAGTCGAGACCGGCCTCGATCACCGCGGCGTTCCGCGCAACCGGCACGCCCGCAATGGTAAATGCGTCGGCATCGCCGAACCGCATCGTCGAGGTCGGAATGACCCCTCCTAAGGCATGGCGCCAACCGAGTAAGCCCTTGGCTGTCACGTTCGTGCCATTCGCCTCGAATGTGCTGGATGCGCGCAGGCCGAGTGTCGTGAAGGTCGCATCGGTGTTGCTCGACGGGCTGGTCAGAGCCGCCGCGCCGCCGCGCTCGCTGAGCCCATACGTATGCAGATTGACGTAGGCCAGATTGGCGAAGGGCTCAAAGCTGGTCGCGCCCATATTCACGCCATAGGCCAGTTCGCCAAAGACCTGCGTGGTGCTCGCGTCATAGTCGGCCGTCAAACTGTTTCCAAAGCCGGAGAAGCTCACGTTGCGGTTTGTCGAAACATCGTGCCACGTATAGGCGGCACCCGTGCGGAAGGCGATATTGCCCCAGTTCGTGCCGCCGTAGAGACCAAGATGGTAATTGTCGCTGGAGCCTGAGGAATGACGGTCCTTCACATCGAAGCTGGTGTTGCTATAGCCCGCGACCGCACCGAGACGCCAGGCATCGAAGGCCGCTGTGTCGAGACCAACGAAGAAGCCGCCGGTCTTGCGATTGAGACGCGCGGCATTGCCGTCCCTGTCCGTGTGACCCCACGAGCCGAAGCCTTGGCCCCAAAGTGCGACACCATTGGTATTCGCCGCGACCGGGACCGGCTTGCCGTCGACATAGGTCGTGACCATACCGCCGGAAGCGCCGACGCCATCAAAAGCTGCACGGATGCGATCGTTGATGGCGTTTCGAACAAAGCGGCTATCCTCGATCATCGACGCCTTTGCCGAAGCGTGAATCTCGCCCGACAGCTGATCAAACGCCGTTCGCGCCTGCGGAGCCGACAGGTTCAGCACTGCATTGTAGAGCGGATTGCCGAAGCCGAGGCTTTCGACCCCGCCGCCAGCCGCGATCTGGTTCCGCGTCACACCAACATTCTGGAAGCTCGTCGCGTTGCGAGTCATCGTCAGATAGACGTTGTTGGTGTCGTAGCTGAGTGAGGGATCGAGGAAAGCGAGGTTCGAGGTCACGCCGTTGAAGGTGCCGTCGACGCCATTGGCGGTGAGGATCGTGTAGGTCGTCGCGGGCGAGTAATCGCCCATGCCGGCGAGCACCCTGACCGTGCCGCCGCTGATCGCAGCCGCGCCCGTCGCGACGATCTTGTCGCCTTGACCCGCGGCATTGACCTCGACCTCATAGATCGAGCCGGGATTGAAGGCGATGTTACCGGCGACGTTCAGTGTTCCGATGGAATTGCCCGGCGCGATGGTACCCGACACGATGGTGTCGCCGACCGTGCCTGTGCCCTGAAGGCGGCCAGCAGGACCTATATCAAGGGAACCGCTGAATACGCCATTCACGGCAAGCGTACCGTGTCCGACGAACCCCTCGCCCGTGAAGGCAGAATTGTCGCCCGACAGCGTGAGCGTCCCCTTGCCTCCCTTGGAGAACGAGCCTGTCCCCGACAGCGATCCCGCGAAATTCGTGTCAACGTCCTGCTGGACAGTGAGCGCCGACGCACCGATCGCCACGGTGCCCCCTGTGCCCGACAAAGACGACACGTTAAGAGCGAAATTATTGAGATCCAGCGTTCCGCCGTTCACGGTGTAAGCGGTTTGGTCGACGAAGGCGCCGTACACGCCTGCCCTCAAAATCCCGCCGTCAACAATCGTGCCTCCGCTATAGCTGTTGGCGGCCGCAAGGGTCACATCGCCGCCGATGATGCGAACTACGCCAGTGCCTGAAATCGCGCCATCGAAGCTGGTTCCGTCGGAGCGGTTGAACGCCAACACACCGTTGTTAACGACATCTCCGACTATCGAGCCCGAGTCGCCGCCATTGCCGAGCTGGAGAGTGCCCTGCCGGATTTCCGTCCCCCCCCAATAGGTATTGTCCCCATCGAGGATAAGCGTTCCAAGGTCGGTCTTGGTCAGAGTACCGCCGCCATCCAGCTTATTGGAGATCGTCGCCGTATAGTTTGCGCTCGCCGCGGTTCCATCCCCGACACGAATGATCGCCTCACCAGCGACGATATCGAGCATCTCGCCGTAAAGCCGATAGCCGCTTGTCGCAAACTGCATACCGGTGGCCTGGACTTGCCCGGACCCCGTGTACACCTCGACATTGCCGGCCTTGCCGCCGAACACGACAAAGCCGGGGCGAGGATTCATCGAGCCGTTCTGAGCGCCTCCAGCATCGGTAAAGGCACGACCGCCCGTTCTCCACTGACCGTCGCCGCCATCGATCTTGCCGTTGTCCCAGTTCGCTTGATTATCGCCGTCCCAAAACAGAAGTGGCCCGAGATCATCGTTCTTCGCGACAAGATTGACCTGTCCCGCCATGGCGGTTTGGACGCTCAAGTTGTCGCTGCCGTAGCCGCCCGGCGTGGTCCCGATCTCAAGACCGTTGTTGGTCAGCGTGCCTCCATAATCGAACAATCGATAGACGCCCGGACCAAAACCGCCGACATCCTGGACATCGATCGTCCCATCGAGCGTCAGATTCCCCGCGATGTTAAAGAGGGCCTGGTTCGAACTGGCCCCCAGTTGCACGAGAACGCGCGCCTCAGCCCCCAATGACAGCGAGGCCATGTTGAGCTGCCCGTTTCCCGAGCCAAAAAGCGTGCCCCCAGTTCCGATGGTGACATCGCCAACACGGCCGGTTCCGCCAAATATGCTATCGGTGACGGTCGCGCGCATATTGCGATAGTCGCCGTCGATATATGCGCTTCCACCGGCAACATAGAACGTACCGCCATATGCGTTGGCATCGCCTGACAGCGTGAGTGAGCCCTGCCCTTTCTTCGTAAATGAGGAGTTCGCCGAACCCGTGATCGTGCCTTCAAACCTTGTATTGTCGTTTCGAGCGCCGGTTTCGAGGTTGTAATCCCGAAGATCGATAACTCCGGTGCCCGCAATGTCTCCAACCCGCTGATGGGCGAGTAGCTTTAGCGTGGCACCGCTGGATTCGAGCGAATAGAGCGATTTATCGGAAAACGCGTAGCCGACGCCTCCGGTCAAAGTCCCTTCGACGACACGCGTCGTTCCCGTATAGGTGCTGGCGCCTCTTAAAACGAGTTCGCCGGCGCCTATCTTGCTGAAGCTGGAACCGGCCTTGTCCTCGCCAATAACGCCGGACTGGACAGCCGAACCGGTTTCCACCGATAGCGCAGATTTTGACACTGACCTGATTTCATTTCCGATGGTCACCCCGCTCGCATAACCAAGCGTAGCGTCATAGATATGAACGATCTCCGTTCCAAAAGCATGATCGTTCTCAGCCTGCACCTCGCCGCCCATGATCGATGTGCCGCCGGTATACGTATTGTTCCCGGCGATATGAAGCGGACCATAGGTGCTTTGGAGAAGAAGGGTTCCGCTACCGCTGATCACCCCCGCGTGCGTCGCTCCAGCGCCCGACGCGAGCGTCCCCGTGCTGGTGAGGATCAAGTCATTGATAAATATGCCAGTGGCAGCCAACGACAGGCCCCCGCTCGTTATTTCGATCGATCCGGTCCCCAATGCGGATGAGTTGCCCGCGAAGAGTACCCCGCCGGAAATCGTGGTCCCGCCCGAATAGCTGTTCACGCCATCCAATCGCAGACCGCCGCTTCCCGATTTGACCAAGCGATAAGCACCGCTGATTACACCGGTCTGGCTAGCAAACCCGGACCCCATGTTCAGTTCAGTGTCGCTCGTCATAACGATGGGCGTCGCCCTGGTCTGGCCGTCAGTGTAGGTGATCGTTCCCGCCAATGCAGGTGCCGCGAGTGCAAGCACAGCAAGGGAGGCGCCGGCGAGAAGTGAATGCACATGATGAAGATACGAAACGCTCGCCGTCCCGAATTGATTGACAGTCCGACCCTGCAATTCCCTGCTCCTTGACTTGACCGGCTGCAGACAAAGCTCCGCCGGTGACGGACGCCGCAGCGTCCGAAAGATGAAAACCATTCTGTTTTGTGTGGCGCCCGCTCCTGTAGCGGGCGCAATTGCAAATCCCCGAACGCGATCTCGTGAGAACGCGACGGAAACTTTGCTCGTTACTCTACCGAGCTATAGCGGTGCCCTTCGTCAGGTCGAAGAGCCAATTAGCTTCAATTTGCCTGCTAATTGCCGAGTTGCCGCGTATCACGTCGGCGCCACGAAACCGCTGCCCAAACGAACGGCGGAGATTGACCGCGAGCCGACGCAATTTCTTGCGCGTTCCCGTCATTCGTAAATTTCGTCCCTGCTTGCTGCGGTGCTCGCGGCCTGACATCAGAGTCAGGGCCCATAACTTCTTGCACACGTAGAATCCCCCCACTGGATCACAACGGCGTTCATTTTCCGCTTGCCGCTGCAGAGGGTATAAGAAAATGGCCACGATTATCTTGGGGGATACAGGACTGATCTTTGATGCATCGCGAACAAGCGCCGCGTCTGCGGTCCAAAATTCGAATCCGCTCTATGTGGAATGGAGCGCATAGAAAGCAATAGAAGCGTCTGAGGCGACTCGACACTTAAAATCAGAAAGCGACTACTGAAACTGCCACGAAGTCTATCAAAGAAAAGCTACGACGCCGAACGTCTGATCTCAGACGGTGTGGCATTGAAGCGTTGACGGAACGCTCTGCTGAATGTCGAAAGATCGGAAAAACCGACATCATATGCGATCGTCGTAATCCTGTTCGTATCCGCGCCTCGCTCCTTGAGAAGATGATAGGCAAGGTCGAGCCGGGAATCGCGCAAGAATTCGGTAAACGTCTGCCCCTCGCTCTCAAACAGCCGCTGAATATAGCGCGGCGTCACCCCCTGACGGCGCGCGATGGCATCGATGTTGAGCCCAGGATCGGATAAGCCCTGAAGAATGTCCCGCTGAACAAGCCTGCGGCGCGCAGCGGCTTTGGTGCGCTCATTGCGCTCTGCTCCACCGCGAACGAAGCCATCGAGGACCAAAGCCGTCAAATCGTAGATGTGGCGCGCTGCCATATCGCCGGCCTTGGCCGAGAGGGGCGGATGTCGACGAAGCGTCTCGACATAGTTCGCCAGCAGCGGCATGCCACATGCGCCCGAAGGGATCAGATAGCTAGCCTCCAGTTCGAGACGTGGCGCCAGATCGGCAATGACATGGCGATCGAGCGAAACGAGGTCGACGGTCGTGGGTTTGCCGTAGCGGAATTCGTGACACGTCCCTTCGTTCACGATCACCGTATCGCCAGCGGAAACCTTGAACGCTGGCCTGCCGTCAATCGAAATCTCATGGTCTTGGTTATGGATCAGCAGCAGATACTGTTCGCGACCATCTTGTAACAGATCGCGCGTGCGCGCGCCGCTCATGGGCGCGTAGAGCCCCCGGGCCACGGTCAAGCCGCCCGGCAAGGGCATCGCCTCCATATCTATCCGTACGTTTTCACAATCAGCCGGCGCAAATTCGCGCCCCCCGATGTGGCGCGCCATAAAGTCATGGACAAACGCAAGTCGTTCTTGCCGGGGGACATCGCTCGTGGAGAGGCGCCGTGTTGGAAATGGACCGGAACTCATTCTACCTTTTCCTTTCGCCTTCCCTTCATGAGCACTCCATCACGATAGACCTTCACCGGGCAAAAATCATCAGTGTACTGTTCGGCGGAACGATACAACCAGTTTCGCCTGACTGTCTTGATGAAATACGAACTAAAGTTTCGCACAGAACGAACATAAATCCGATAGCTTTGGGAAAACGCACTAAGCAACAGAAAATGCACATCAATTTGTTGCCAAAACTCGCCCTCGGAACATAGGCTGGGTCGTGTCGTTACGATTGGACCCGGACTTATGATGAATGGGAACGCAGTAAATACGCAGGCAGAAGAACTTGATGAAATTCTTCTGATCGAAGATCGCGCTGATGTCGAGCTGGACCAGGCACAGCGCGCACTTCTTGCTTCGGACGTTTCTTGGCTGGAATACCGAGCCGAGTTTCGTCGGCAAATGATCAGGGACGGATTTCTCAAACACCCCTGGCGAAGCATTTTCGAAGCCGACATGATCTTCACCTTGATCGGCCATAAATGGCTGGAGGGAGAGATACTGACGGTGAAGCAGGTCGCGACCTACTTCGATGCCTTCACCAGCGAAGTCACCGTTACCCGCCACATTGACGATATGGTGGCGTCGGGCACGCTCGTGCGCAGGCCGGATCCAAAGGATCGGCGCCGCCTGCTTTTGATTCCAACCCGGCGCCTGTTCGAGATCGGCCGCATCTTCCTGCATGCGCGCAAGGAAATCGCTCGCCAGCATGGCTTCGTCCATGAGCTGTCACAAGATGGCGCCAATCAACAATAGCCGTCAAATTGCAATTGATCCGATTTGATCCAGGATACGCTCATAAATAAGCATGACCTTCTTTCCAATTAGAGGGATGGATCATGTCAAAGAATTTCATAGCATATGCCGCCGCAATCGCGATGGCCCTGTCGGCACCGACCGCTATGGCCGACAATGTCGATTTATCGCCGGCTCAGCGCGCAGCTAACATTAAAGAGTACAACAAGCGGAAAGCTCAAGGGATCATCGAGACGCCTCGTGGGGGCCGCGGAGCATCCAAAAAGTCGCAGCAGGAACATGTGGGCACTACACCACACCGGCAAGCATCTGAGCAAACTAGGCAGAAGTGCGAGGAAGCTTCGCATAACGCCAAGCGACGGTAACGGGTACGGCTGTCCTCTCGAACTTAATAGGGCTTATCCCATTCGGCGGCTCCGCATCCGGAATCGCAGGCGCGGCAGCCAACATTGGCGCATCGGCTGCAGGTGAAATGGCCCGCCAGAAATCCGCAGCAGCAATACAGAAAGAATGCATGTGAGCATCCAGGCTTTCCGCTCTGCTGACGATGCTCAAGGTCCGAATGTGCCGTTTTCAACAAGGGGGGTGTTGTCACATAAACCGGCTGTCAGTGAGTGCGGCGTAGAGATGGTGGGGTGAAAAGTCCCGCCATCAGCGACAAGCGTCACCGTTTTCCGAAACAGATCATTGCCCATGCGGTTTGGTTGTACGTTCGGTGCCCGCTGAGCCTGCGCCTGGTCGAGAAATTGCTGCTGGAGCGCGGCATCGTCGTCTCATATGAAACGATCCGGCGAGGGGGTCGTAAATTCGGACCGGCTTACACGAAGAAAATCCGCCGCCGGCGAGCGTCGCACCGGGACGCCTGGAGAGCGGGAAAAAGGTGGGGGTAAGGATTTTCAGGTAATCGGGCGCTTTTTTTGAAGGGGGCCTTCGTGACAGCGCAATTGCAGATGACCGTCCCGGTGGAGTTTGTTGGGATGGACGGCGTTCTGCGGCGTCGCGAGGTTGCTAACGTCGAACGGATTGTCGAGAAAGCTCGTCTCGATGATTTTGTCCTTTCCCCTGGAAGAAGGTAAAAAAATACAGCGGCGTCTGCAAGGGAATTGACGCAGTTCCAGACGGATCAAGCCACCCAGCGAGATCGGCGATGCCAAAATTGTAATCGACCTCGCCAAATCCACGATTATAGATCCCGGACGATCCATTCGCTTTTCGGATCTTGTCGTGTGCGGTGGCCACCGTGGCGCGGTTGCGAATGCCGATCGACTTCGAGATCGAGCGCCGGACACGTGGAGTGTCGTTCGGCATTTAATTGGGGTCTTCCTCACTTGTGTGGAGCTCAGCCAATTTGATCGGCATCATCCGCGCCCTGAGAAGCTCTGGACCCGCCCTGCCGTACATTGCGCGCTTAATCGTCTTCAAACGGTTGATCTGGCCTTCTGCCTGACCGTTGCTCCGGGGCAGACGGCGAATGTTTGTGATCCCTGTTTGAGGGCATCGACTTTCCGCGCCTGATGGATGGTCAGTGCCCCGCGTGGCTTGATGCAAAGAGTAGCGGCGACAATGGGTGAGATCAAATGACTGGTTTGCGGATCACGCACAGGCGCATTGTCATATGTTCTGCCGGTGCGCCCAATCCAAGCCGGCGCCGCATCACCCTTTTCCTTTTCCGGCTTCTCGGCGCGGCGCCAAGCTGCCAGGAGGCACTCCAGATTAGAAAAGCTGCCGGTGTATCCTCGGTGCTTTATGTCATGAAACAAATGCCGCCCACGGCGGTTACCATCCTTCCAACACTGGGGTGAGGAACGCTTCGTCGGCCATATCCTGTACGACGTGCAATGTCCGAGCTGGTGAGGCCTTCTCTGCTTAAGGCATGTACCGTCTCGAATACATCCTTGCGGGACTGCCGATGTGCCCGGCGAAGTTGATGCGCCCCGGTGTTTCGGGGGTTGGTTCATGCAAGTTTCGATTGCCATGATCAAACGCGATGTCCTCGTCAGGCAGTAGTGCCCTGCCTGTATGCCCCAAAGCTTACATCGACGCTGTCGCAGATGACCCGAGTTCTGGCGACTGTCGATGAGCTGTCGCGGAAGGTGCGAAAGGCGTTGCGGGCATCCTCATGATTACGCCTTATCCAGGCAGCGCTGGCTAGGCGTACCTCAAGCCCGCAGTAGTCGGCTTGCTCTTGAACCAACACAGGTTCCGCCGCTGCTCCGGCCTGCACGCGGCGCTCTATGGGCAGGAATAGAGCGTAGATTTCGTCACCAAATGGTGCTATTCTAAGTGCCTAAAAAAGGAAGCAGATCATGCGATCAACTATCAATCTTGACGACGCACTCATGGACAAGGCGAGACCATTGACTGGTACTCAGGAAACAGCGGCGCTCGTCCGCTAGGCATTGGAGACGCTTGTTCGTGTCGAGTCCGGAAAGCGCCTCGTCGCGCTCGGAGGGACCATTTCCGATGCCGAGTCAGCACCACGCCACCGGAGCACAGCCGTCAACTGATACTAGCAGATACCTCGATCTGGATTGATCATTTCCGCCATGGCGACACCGAGTTGCGAAGGATTATTGAAGAGGATCGTTTGCTTTGCCACCCGGTCGTAGTCGGCGAACTGGCGCTTGGCAGCCTGCGAGATCGCGTTAGTGTGATTACGTTTCTGATGGCCCAGCGCGGCGCGGTCGTCGCAACGCACGACGAAATCATGATCGATCGACACAGCATTTTCAGCATGGGCATTGGCTACACCGATGCCCACTTGCTGGCGTCCGTCCTCCTTGACCAGTGCGCGTCTCTGTGGACCAGAGACAAGCGGCTTCGCGCGGTCGCCGAAAAAGCTGGCGCTTCACTGCACATACCGATCAATGCGCCCCATTAAATACCGATGTCGCACGTCCAAAGGCCTTCGGGTAGGTTTTGCAAACCCTTGGTCTTGAACCGATTTGAACCACCGACCCCACTATTTGAGTTCTGGGGATGTCAAAAATTCGGAAGTAGTGCAAGCACCCGGCAAACGCCCACAACGATGTTTATTGATGAAATCTTGGCTTCTCTTCCAGAGCGACAGCTTTTTCATCGTTGGCTATGAGCCATCCGCTGTTGCACACGGTGGGATCCGCAATTTGTTTCTCGCGGCCTATCGAGGCCACGATCTTGTTTACGTCGGCAACGTCGGAACGGGCTTTAATGAACGAGATGCGACCAGGCTTCGCAAGAATCTGGACAAGCTCAAGACATCCCGGGCGCCGATCGCGCTGAAACAGCGCGGTGTCGTCTGGGTTCAGCCGACACTGATTGCCGAGATCGAGTATCGCGCTTGGACCGATGACGGCAAACTGCGTCACGCTTCATACAAGGGACTCCGGGAGCGGCAGGATAATACCGAGGTCTATCGTCCATCGCGATGAGGTCCGGAACGACCAATGCGGGTTAGAGGCGGCAAAGCCAGTGAGGCAGTTCTTTCGGTCTGGGGCGTTTTGCCCACTTGTCGAAAACAGCTAATTCACCTATTTTAGCTGGACAAAGCAAGGAGATCAGATATGGCGAGCTTTTCCCTGACCGATCTTGGAAACCGTTCCGGTGAGGTCGTTGAAGCAGCGTTTCGCGGTCCGGTCGACATTACCAAGCGTGGCAAGCGCAAATTCGTGCTGCTCACGGCCGAGCAGTTTGATCGTCTGACCGCCAGCACCGCGCAGCGGGCACAGCGGGTTGAGGATCTCGTCGGCGCCGAGCGTGACGAGATCCTGGCTGGCCTCGACGTCGTCGCGCGCGATGGCGGCCGTGATGACTGATGCCCGGCACGGGGACATCATACTCTACTCGTATCTCTGGGCCCGCCAGCATGAACGTGGGGAAGAAAGCGGCCGCAAGGCTCGGCCAACCTGCGTGATGTTGATCCTCGCCGGCAGGGATGGAAGGCCGAAACCGCTGCTGTTCCCGATTACCAGCCAGTCGCCCGCAGCCGGCGCCCGCGCCGTTCAAATACCCGAGACGGAAGCCCGCCGTGCGAAGCTCTACACCCCCGCCTGGGTCATCGTCGACGAGTTCAATACCGATGACCTAGCCACGTCCTGGGCGATCGAGGATCCGAAGCCTCTCGGGCAGTTTTCTCGCAAATTCATGTCGCGCATCGCGGCCGAGGCGGCGGCTGCAATCCGGGCCGGGTCGGTGCGCGGCGTTCCGCGTCGTTAGAAGCCTACGCTTCTGGCAAAAGTTAGTGGCCAGCGCCGGCCCCGTTCGTAGGCGTCCCGATCCCGCTCTTGATGGATGACTTCCTGGTCTGGCCTCGGATCTCCGTCGATCGACCCACTGACGGGGGCACTAGGCAAGCTGCGGCTGCGTAACCCAGTCGATACGCGCTCGAAACGACAAACAATCATAAAGACAGTCAGCGTTCTCGTCTGCCCTCCTGCACCGTTGGTTGCCGAAGTCCCCGCAATTTCAAAGGGTAACGCGACCGGTTCTTCCTCAATTTCTGTGATTCAGCGGCATCATTCTCGCTCTCATCAGTTCTGGGCCGGCGCGACCGTACATTGCTCGCTTCAGCATCTTGAGGCGGTTGATCTGACCTTCGGCTTGACCGTTGCTCCAAGGGAGTTCGATCGCATTTCTTACGGCATCAATATCCCGGCGCAAAACGCTGGCGAAACGCATGATTGCCGTTAGCTCGGTGTCTATGGCATCGTCGATCCATTCATCCAGTGCCTGCGAGCGCCTGCTGCGCAAGATGCCGTTGAAGCGCATGGCCAAGCCGCGCATGATAGCGAACGCTCGAGAGCCCTGCTTCAATGCATTGACCTTTTTGGCCTGACGATCTGTCAGCAGGCCGCGCGGTTTTATGCACAAAGCTGCGGCCACCACGGACGAGATCATATGGCCCGTGTCAGGATCGCGGACGGGTTCTGAAACATCCATCTCTGGAGGCGGCTCGTCGAGTTGAATGTTTTCGACTGCACGCCACACCTTCAGCAAGCGCTCCAGATTGGATCGGCTGCCCGTGTAGCCGCGGCTCTTAATATCGTAAAACAGATGACGCCCGACCCGGTTTCCATTTTTCCAGCATTCAGCCAGGAAAGCTTCGAAATACAGTGGCGATGTCGGATTCAATGCTGCTCGGTTCCTGTCTCGAGGTGCATTGGAAGTAAGCCAATTCGCGATGCTGCGGCGCTCGTATCCGGTCCGCCGCGCAATCTCGCTGTAGGTGAGGCCCTGCTGCCGCAAAGCGTGAAACATGTCGAATATTTCCTGACGAGATTGCCTGTGGGCCAAGCGGGCACGGCGCCGCTTTGACCTGGCGCTGGCGATAGCATCTTCGGAGAGAATGGGTCGAACATTGGCGTGACCGTAAACGCTCATCTGTTCCTTGATTGCCTCCCTGAGATTTTGAACCAGATGAAAACGGTCAGCCACCTGGCGGGCCTGAGGCGCGCCCTCTCGGGCTGCCTGAGCATACAAACCACAGCGATCTCGGCTCACGACCTCGATCGTCGGACGCTCTTGCAACCAAGATTTTGCGCTCTCGACGCTGCGGTCCTCCAGAACATCGACAACTGAATGACGCTCAAGATCGACCATAATCGTCCCGTACCGCGAGGAATGCCGCCAACTCCAATCATCAATGCCCACAACCCGAATAGTGTCTTTTTGTGTGGACGCCGGATTACCGCGCTTTAATTCCCGCAAGATCGTGTCGTCGCTGACCGGCATGCCGAGCCGATACATCAGGTTTTCTCCCGGACGACCGCCCATTCTGTGGCCAACCAAGCCCACAATCTCAGCCATCCGCCCAGTTCGTCGCACATAGGGTGCAGCAATCTCGGGCAGTCTGTCGGTGAAGGTTCGTCGCTTGCATTTCCGGTACCTACACTGCCACCGGTTCAGTGCAAGTCTGATTTTCACAGCTTGACCTTGAACAGGCAAGTCCTGGAGACTGCGGTTGTGCCAGCCGTGCCGATGCCGACTTTGCATTCCACAATCCGGGCAGATACCGACAGGCTTCGCAGCAGCGGAAACAACCCAGTTCTCTTCTTTTTGAAGGGTGATACCCAGAATTTTGACCCCTGGGCCGGGCGACCAATTCAATTGCGCTCGCATCCTTGCAGATAGCAGCGGAGGCGCTAACATCCTGTTAACCACAGAAATCGAGGAAGAACCCCTTTAAGAGCAAAGCGACAACCGCATAGGCGACAATGTCACGCGGAAAGCGAAACTCTTTCAGACGGGGAAAGGCGCTCGGTAATGTCATGGCACCTCGATACCTGAAACACCAAACTCAAAAAACTTGGCAATACCGTGTCGACTGCGGTCTCCCGTCTACTCTTCCTCGTCCCAGAAAGAGCCAATCGGTCCGTATTCTCCGTTGATGATGATTGTGCACCATCCAACGTCATGATTGAAGAACGTTAAATCTACAATTTTATATTTTCCTTCCTCAATTTCCAGGAGAGTCACCTTCCCAAAGCAATTGTGAGAATATTTTCCCCCGCCATATGCGGGCGTGCGTTCGTCGATCCTCTTGGCGCTCCAGTCAGTGACTTTGCCATGCCCAGGAGGCAGTGGTTCGATGAAACTTAGCTCGAAATTGGGTCCGCTAATTCGACATAGGCACGGTATATCTTTCTGCTCAAGCAATGTCCGGGTCACTAAATTTCTTGCGATGGTAAGCTCAATCTCTATCATCGGCTCCTCGAAACAACTAGGTCTCCTGTCTACTCTTCCTCGTCCCAGAAAGAGCCAACCGGTCCATAATCTCCGTCGATGATGATCGGACACCATCCCACAGTTCGATTAAAAAAAGACAGACTGAGAACACGATATTTGTCGCCCTCAATGGGGGCGAGGCTTAATTTGCCAAAGCAATAGTGCGTATATTTTCCACCTGCGCCAGCTGGAGCACGTTCGTTTAATTTCGTTCGATCCCAATTGCTAACCACACCATGGGCATCAGGAAGCGGTGAAGCAAAATCAATTTCGAATTCACCGGCAACGCGGCAAATGCACGGAATATCTTGCTGCTCCAAGAGAGAGGAAGTGACGAGGTTCTTCGCAATTCTGAGTTCGATTTCCATCATGGGTTCCTTGGAACGACGACTTCACGAGAGAAGTATTGTTTGAACGTTGCCGTTGGACTGAAATACTGGGCTCCGTTGGGATCTCTAATTGCCACGACCCCGATGCCATTTTTTTTCGTCACTCCATCAACAACGACGAAATGAGAAAAGCCCGTCGTTTTATCCTCTAGGCGAACAATGACTGGCGTACCATCGGCCGTGTAGCGAGCGAGATCATCGACATTTCTGAAGTTATAAGCCGAAGCATTAACTCCCTGATCTTTTAAGAGTTTAGCAACATCCTGAGAAAAAATCCCCTCGTCCGTAGGCGGAATTTTAGCGATCATCGCTTCCACATCGAAAGGCCGTCCCAAGGTATCCAATACCATACCGCAAGAATTATGACCGCATGTCGGTGCTTGGCCTTGGTCGAGCAGCATGCGGTTGCCATTCCTGTCAATGGCATCTGCCCTGAGCGGGTTGTTAGGCGCTCCTACGCCTCCCGCTACAAACTCCCCTGTTTGCGGATTCAGTTCAAGATTATTGACGGCGGAACGCACGCTGCTATCAGCAGCGTCACTGACCCGGAAGCGGATGGCAACTGCCTCGCCGGTGGCGTCGCCTTAATGGAAGCGAGGATCTGAAGGTTGGTGCTGTCGGCCTTTTCAGGCGTCAATCGACAATGCGATTTCACGCCAGGTGGTGACGGCCTGGGTGCGGAGTTGGCGATGATCGGTGGCGGTGAGATATTTCCGATGGAGATGAAAGAGGTTGGTGACCTGACCGTGAACCGAGACGAAACGTTGACATTGGCGTGCCGATTTGAAGCGCATCATCCGCCTCTCTCGTCGCCGCAGCGGCAGATGAGAATTTTCGGCACGATTGTTCAACCCCTTGTGCGATCGATGCTCAACGCCGGGCATCAACTCAGCTTGCGCGGCGGCATAGGAACGCAGTTTGTCGGTGACCATCACTCTCGGCGTGGCACCTTGGCTTTTGAGCAGCTTGCGCATGAGCCGCAGCGCTGCCTTCTTGTTCCTTCGGCTTTGTAACAGGGCATCGAGAATAAAGCCTTCGGCATCGACGGCACGCCATAGCCAGTATTTCCTGCCCCTGATCGATAAGACAAGTTCACCAAGATGCCATTTGTCGGCGAAGTTGCCGCGTGATCGCCGCCGGAGTTGATAAGCGAACTTGAGACCAAACTTCACCACCCATTCCGACACTGTCTGAAACGACACGTCAATCCCGCGTTCGGCAAGCAGATCTTCGACATCGCGAAGGCTCAGCGGAAATCGGTAATAAAGCCATACGGCATGGGCGATAATCTCGGCTGGAAAACGATGGCGATGGTAACGGCTAAGACGTTCTTCGGTCATGCTCGCCGAATATCACCGCGATCAGCAAAATCCGTTAAGGCGACGCTGCCCGTACCGCTGCTACCGCGGTTCGCTTGCCGGACTTCACCGTCCTTGTCTGAGATTCTTCGGTTGTCGCGGCAACACAACCGGCAAGCAGGAAAATAAAACCTGACAGCAGGCCAATATGGATAGCGG
>NZ_JAELTU010000102.1 GCF_016429015.1 Rhizobium sp. ASV20 | reverse complement strand
ATGAATTTGCGCCGATCCGATGGCAACCCAACATCTGAAGTGTGAGTATCTAATGAAGCGACTTCTCTCGATCGCATTGCTTTGCCTCTTTTCATCGGCGGGCTTTGCGGCTGCGGCAACCAAGACCGTGACATATTTTCAGGTGGTCAGCGCCTATCTCAAGGACGCGAAGGCTGCCGCCGCCAAATATGATCACAAGCGACTCGCTTTCGACGGCTATGTCGTGCGCATGGGTACTGACCCCAACGGGACTTTCTTCGGTGGCATCCAGAGCGATGGCCAGAAATTCGACCTGTCGTTCAGCCCGGCCGATCAGGCGCCTCTCAAGAGCAAGTATGACGGCGGCGAAATAAAGCCGTTCGAACCATCGAATGCCCTTACCTTCGAATGCATGAACGAAGGTTACGTGCCCGAGGCCATGACGATCAGGCTGACCAGCTGCAAGCTGGTACAGTAAGGCCTCTCGAGGCTCAGACGCTCTCGTCCAATCTTTCAATCTGCATAGATGCCCAGCAAGTTCCGCGCGCCGGCTATTGCTATGTCGCGCGGGTTATCTTTCGGCCAGCCGTTGTTCGAGGTGGCGGTAGTCGATCTTGCCGTTGACGTTGAGGGGTAGATCCTCGATCAGCTGGATCTCGGCGGGAAGCATATAGGGAGGTAGCAGATGATGCAGCCTCTCTCTGATTTTGCCGATATTGACCTTCGGCGCCGCTACAAAGCCAATGATTGCTTCGGCCGATCCTTCGTCGCTGCGAGGCCACGCGACAGCGGCCACCTGCTCGCTTTGCGATGCGGACGCGAGGGCCGCCTCGACGTCCTGAAGCTCGACACGGTATCCGCGGATCTTGATCTGCCGATCGAGCCTGCCGGCAAAGATCACGCCATGCCGCGCATCCAACCGTCCAGCATCACCGGTCCGATACCAGCGCCCACTACCATCGGATACGAATTTTTCCGCGTCCAGCACGGGGGCATGCCAGTAGCCAGCGGTCATCTGCGGCCCGCTGAGCCAGATTTCGCCGGTCTCGCCACGGGCGACCTCGGCTCCGTCTCCGTTTCTAATCGAAAGGCGTTGTTTTCCGATCGGCCAGCCGATCGGCGTCACGGAGCCGTCGAAAAAGTCTTTCGGATCGACACGATAGAAGGAGGTGTGGATCGTGCCCTCGGTTGGGCCATACATGTTGAAGATCGTCGCATTTGGTGCGGCCGCCTGCCATTTACGGCTCAGGGAGACGGGGAAGGCCTCGCCTGCAAAGAGACTATATTTGAGGGAGGGCATGGCATCGGGCGCGATCAGCCCGAATTCGGCTGATTTGGCCGCCGCCGAGGGCACAAGCAGGCAGGCCGTGAGATTGTTGGCGCGAATTATGCGCGGGGCGAGAATGGCGCCGTTCTGCGGCGCAACGAACAGTTCAGCCCCATGCAGCCAGCACATCATCATATCGTGGACAGACAAATCAAAGGTCAGGTCGACCGCTTGCAACAGCCGATCACTACTGTCGATCGGCATGAGTGCATGAACGGCATCAATATAGGCTTTGAGGTTCCCGGCATTGATCGGTACGCCCTTCGGCACGCCCGTCGTTCCGGAGGTGAACAGGAGATAGGCCACTGTTTGGCCGGCAAGCGCACCAAGAGACTTGAAATCGTCGAGTTCGGCGCCTGGCACGCCTGATCTTGGAACGGGCATGGCCTGCAATATCGGCAGAGTTAGCGGTGCGACGCCGACATGCTTTTCAAGTTCTGCCTGAACGTTGTCATCAACGACCAGTGCAACAGCCTGCGATGAAGACAGGATCTGCCTGTTTCTGCTCGCGGGAAAGGCGACATTGAGGGGCACGTAGCCGCAGCCGGCAAGCAGAATGCCCAATACGGACGAATATGCGGCGAATGTCCTTTCCGCACACAAGGCGACGAGCTGCCCCGGCTGGAGGCCGCAGAGGCGCAAGCGCTCGCGCACATCGATAGCTGACAGAAACAGTTCTTCGTAGGATGCGCGAACGCCCGCGACGGTGATTGCGGGCCTGTCTCGAAATCGTCTCGCTGCGGCAAGAAGCCGTTCGTCGAGTGTCATATTTGGCTCCGGTTCAACAGAGAGACGCCAAGTCGCGACCGGACAGATCGGTGCTCGACTGACGAGTGCATGCGGAACCATAGACGAACCGTCGCCGCATCGCTCTTTGCAGAATGACAAGACGCCGTTTCCATTCGGCAATCACGGCAACCGGCCTGCTGTCTCGGGTACACCCGTGTCTAGTACCCCGCCTCCTTTTGGTGGCGGAATGCCAGCACATAGACAGCATCCCTTGCCGGCTCATGGCGATAGAGTGCAACATAGCCGGAGTCACCGAACGGGATTAGAAGTTCACGACATTCCAACGTCTCGGCTTCGATGGGACGGCCGATCTCTGGCATACTCTCAAGGAGCAGGAACGGCCTCTCAATTGCCTGACCGGCGCGCCTTGCTGCTTCCGGCGCTTTACCGATCAGGAAGCGGCGGCAGCGTTCCAGCCCTTGCGCTGCGCCTTCGGTGACGATTACTTGTGGCACTCAGGCACCGTTGTTTCGTCATCCGTACCCCAATTTTTCAACCAGTCCCGCGCTTCTTGGCCAGTCAGGTGGCGTCCCGTTTCTTGATAGGATTCCCAGGACGCCAGTGCCTCGCTCTTAAAACTCTCGCGTGCCTCTTCGCGGTCGACATATTGCTGTATCGCTTCGAGCATGATCCAGTGGGCCGAGCGTCGGCGTGTGTTGGCAAGCTGCTGGACGCGGCTTTTCAAGCTATCGTCGATCTTCAAGGATGTCGCCATCTGCGAACCTCATATCACATGGTAATACCTAGTGATAAGCTAGCCCTCGTTTCCTTCATTGTCCAGATCGCTCCAAGTCACAAACTTATTGCGGTCCGCTTCGCTCTCGCCTTTTCAACGCGTGCAGACATTTCGCTTGATACAGCCTCCCGCGGCTTCCGTCTGTCGAATGAAGGAAAGCATCACAAAATTTCAGATGTTTTCGGAAGAATTGTGCTAAAAGACGAGCAGGACATTCTGCATAGGCCAGGGAGGGGACGATGCAGTCATTGCTCACGCCGGTTCATACACCCGTGCCGGTCGAGGTGCTCGAGGCGGAGATCCGCAGGATCTGCGGTGCGTTCACGCTTGAGCCGACGCTCTCGTCGGGCATCGTCGCCGGAGATGTTGCCACCCGACGCATGGGGCTTTTCGAGACGGCAATCGTTGGGCTCGATGCCAGCAAGCATGTCGAGCGCGGCGCCAAGGCGATCCGTCAGGACCCTGGCGAGCACTTCTTTCTTCTCGTCCAGGATACCGGTCAGTGCAGCGTCGAACAGAATGGCAGAGTGGCCGATCTGGAGCCGGGTGACATGTTTCTGGTGGATTCCGTCCGTCCCTCGCGCTTCCTCTATCGTGGCATTCGTTCGAGCCAGGTTTCGATCCACTTGCCGCGCAACGAAATGGTGCATCGCTTCGGCGACGCTTGCACAGGCGGCGTGTCGATTAGCCGAAGCGATCCGCTATGGTTGGCGATGCGCGCCGTGTTGACGAAAATGATCGACAGCTCGACCGCCCAGATCCAACTCGGGGAAGCATTTCTCTGCCTTTTGGGTGCCTATCTCCAGTCCACGCGCGGGCTAGGGGCGACGGAAACCCTGTTGTCGCGTGCACTCGTTCTCATCGACCGTCATGGCGCCGATCCTGCCTTCGGTCCGCGGGAGCTTGCAAGCCGGCTGAACGTCTCGGAGCGCATGCTGCAGCGCCATTTCCAGACCCTTGGCGAGACGCCCGGACATCGCCTGCTGAACCGTCGTCTGGAGATCGCCCATAGCCGTCTCTCAGTTCGCAGGCCCCAAGCGGCCAATGACGGTATCGCCGCTATCGCCTATGACGCCGGCTTCAACGATCTCTCCTATTTCTACCGTGAGTTCCGCAAGAAGTACGGTGTCACGCCGGGTGCCGTCGCTCGCTGTCATTGACGCTTTTGTCCAACAGTCCGGACGCTTCCGTCCAAGTCTGCCGCGCGTTCCCGGCCTAATCTTCTGCCAATCCTGGCCCTTGGCCCGGCTTTCGTGGAGGAAATTGGCAATGACGCTTTATTCTGCAACCATCAACGGGACGCCGGTGAAAGGCGCCACGGATTTCGTCGTCATCAATCCGGCGAGCGGACAAGAAGTCGGCCGCGCGCCCGACATGGATGGCGGCGATCTCGATCATGCGGTCGGGGCGGCGCGCAGGGCATTTGCCGAGTGGTCGGCACGCAGCGACAAGGATTTGCAGAGCATCTGCGCCGCAGTCACCGCCCGCATTGAGGAGCATGCGGAGGAACTTGCGAGGATCATTACGCTCGAGCAGGGAAAGCCATTGAATGGGCTCGGTTCTCGCTGGGAAATGGGCGGTGCGGTTGCCTGGGCAGGCTATACGACCGGGCTTTCCCTGCCGGTCAAGCTGCTGCAGGACAATGCCGAAGGCCGCGTCGAGCTGCATCGAAAGCCGATCGGTGTTGTCGGCTCGATCACGCCTTGGAACTTTCCGGTGATGATCGCGATCTGGCATATCATGCCAGCGCTGCGGACCGGCAATACGGTCGTGGTCAAGCCGTCGCCGCTGACACCGCTTTCGACCTTGCGTCTCGTGGAAATCATGAACGAGGTGCTACCGCCTGGCGTACTGAATGTCGTGACCGCCGACGACAAGGGCTTCAATCTGGGCGCAGCGATGTCCGCGCATCCCGGCATCAACAAGATCGTGTTTACGGGCTCCATTGCCACGGGCCAGAAGGTCATGCAGTCGGCGGCATCCAACATGAAGCGGCTGACGCTGGAACTCGGTGGCAATGATGCGGGCATCGTCCTGCCGGATGCCGATCCGCAAGGGATTGCCGAAGGTCTTTTCTGGGGCGCCTTCATCAATAACGGGCAGACCTGTGCCGCACTGAAGCGCCTCTATGTGCATGAGACGATCCACGATGCCGTCTGCGAGGCGCTGGTCGCCTATGCCAGTCATATCCCGGTCGGCAACGGCATGGACGAGGCAAGTATTCTCGGCCCCGTGCAGAACCGCATGCAGTTCGAGAAACTGAGCGGTCTGGTCGCCGATGCGGCCAGGCGCGGCGAGGTACTTCTCGGTGGTGCGCCAGGCGAAGGGCTCTTCTTTCCGCCGACGATTATCGCCGGCCTATCGAACGGCGATCTGCTGGTTGATGAGGAGCAGTTCGGTCCCGCTTTGCCTATCATCAAGTACAGCAATATCGACGATGCCATCCGCATGGCGAATGATAGCCCGAACGGTCTTGGAGGCTCCGTCTGGTCCTCGGACATGTCGGCGGCAAGGGCCGTGGCGTCGCGCATGCAATGCGGCTCGGTCTGGATCAACAAGCACGGCGCGATCCAGCCCAATGCTCCGTTCGGCGGCGTGAAAGCCTCCGGTCTCGGCGTCGAATTCGCCGAAGAGGGGCTCGCCGAATACACAGATATCCAGGTGATATTCGCCTGATCTTGAACAGGTATGACAGGGAGGATGGAAATGAACGTGAAACACTTGCTGGCCTCGGCCGGGCTGCTGATGACGCTAAGCGCGCCGGCGGCGATGAGCCACCCGCTCGATGGGTTGACGGCGGAGGAATATCAAAAGATCAACCAGATCCTGCGCGAACAGAAGATCGTCGATGACAAGACGCTCTATCCGCTGATCGAGCTGAAAGAGCCGGCCAAGGCCGACGTTCTCAAATGGAAAGATGGCGATAAGCCGCTCGACCGTGAGGCAAAGGTGCAACTGACAAGCCCGTCGGGCTTTAAGGAAGCCGTCGTCAACATTACCAAGGGCTCGGTGGAAAGCACGACGGCGATCAAGGGACAGCCCATGGTGCTCTTCACGGAGTTCATGGATGCCTTGCAGGGCGTGCTTGGCGATCCGCAGATGGTTGCGGGCCTCAAAAAGCGCGGTCTGACGCCTGATCAGGCCTTCTGCCTGCCACTGACAGCCGGCAACTTCTTTACCGAAGAGTATCAGAATTCTCGTCTGATGAAGGTGCCCTGCTACCATGTTCCGGAAGGGTCGAACTATTATGCCAAGCCGATAGAAGGCCTCTTTGCTGTCTACGACATTGGCAAGAAGAAGGTCCTGAAAGTCATCGACACCGGCGCCATCGAAGGCCCGAAGGACAATTGGGGCTACACCGAAAAGGAAGTGGCCGAACGCGAGCCTCTGCGTCCACAAACCAACCTCGCCACACTTTCGCAACAGGGTGGCCCAAACTACAAGATCAATGGCAGCCATCTCGAATGGGATATGTGGCGGTTTAATTTCCGCGTCGACAAGCGTCCGGGCCTCGTGCTCTCCAACCTCGATGCGAAGGATGGCGATACCTGGCGCTCGGTGATCTATCAGTCGCATCTGTCGGAAGTCTTCGTTCCCTACATGGACCCGACCGAGGGCTGGTACTGGCGAACCTACATGGATAGCGGAGAATATGGTTTCGGCCTGTTCCTCAGTCCGCTGCGTTCAGGTGTCGACTGCCCGAGCTACGCGACATTCCTGCCGGCGACCATCGCCGACGACAAGGGCAATCCGCTCACCATCCCGAACGCTATCTGCATCTTCGAGCGCAGCATCGGCGATCCGGCCTGGCGTCACTTCGAGGTGTTTGCGCAGACACCGGACAAGCCGATCCCAACGGAAGGCCGGCCGGCAAGCGAGCTGGTGGTGCGCACCGCCTCGGAGGTCGGCAACTATGATTATCTGATCGACTATCGTTTGCAGCCGGACGGCCAGATCCGCATCATGATCGGCGCGACGGGCCTTGATGCCGTCAAGGGTGTTCAGTCGACGTCGATGGATGATCCGACGGCCGCGGCCGACACCGCACATGGCACGCTGATTGCTCCGAACCTGGTCGCCGCCAATCACGACCACTATTTCAACTTCCGCATCGATTTCGACATCGACCAGCCCGTCAATCATTTCGGAACGATGGATATCGTGCCAGCCAAGGTCGATGCGAAGAACCCGCGCCGCTCCATGTGGACGGTGCAGCACACCATGCCGAAGACCGAAATGGAGGCGCGCTATCAGCTCTCAGCCATGAAGCCGCGCTACTTCATGATCTCCGATCCCTCGCGCAAGGGCTATCTCGGCCAGGAGCCTGGCTGGATGATCCATCACGGCGACGTCGCCTACGGTCCCTTCGACTTCGTCAAGGATCCGCCGATGAAGCGCAACGCCTACATCGAGTATTCCGTATGGAACACGGTTTATGATCCGGATCAGCAATATGCCGGCGGCAAGTTCGCGATGCAGAGCGATGGTTCCGATACTCTGCCGGAATGGGTGAAGGCCAATAAGCCGTTGATGGGGAAGGACATCGTCACCTGGTTCACGGCGGGTTTCCATCATATTCCGCGCATGGAGGATTGGCCTGTTATGTCGACCGAATGGAAGACAATCCATATCGAGCCGCACAACTTCTTCGCCCATAACCCGGCCTTGACGTTGCGAAACTGATAGCCCTTTACGCCAGCGCCGTTCAAGCGGCGCTGGCGGATGCATGAGGACCCTTCCAAGATGGAGCGCCGGGCTTTCAGTCCAGTATCAACCGGACATTGTCCTCAGCCTCCGAGCCGCCGGGGCAATGGATTTGAATGATCTCGACAACCCAATCGAAAAGTGTCGGCCCGCTGCCGGCGCGAGCAGCTGCTAGACTTTGCCTAATACTGTCTCGGTTATCGGGATGGCAGCGCTCGAGCATGTGTTCGAACATGTTGACCGTCTCGGGATAGCCGAGCGCTTCTCTTGAGACTGTCGAATGGGACCATCTGATCGCGAAGCCTTCATCTGGAGTGCCGAAACCACCTCTCAGGATATCGTTGAGGGCATTGAGATTCCGGCCCCAGAAATAGTGCGGGACCAAGACGCGGGTGATCTCGTCATAGAGTCCTTCTAGAGACGTTATCCGCGAGCCATCGATGACATATTCAGCTGACATGTGATTTCCAGTGGAAATATCGCGCTACATCGGGTCGGTTCTCCGTGGCGATCAGCACACGGCATCCTTGATTTGGGATGTCGCTCCGGCACCAAGGCGTTGCCGCACGCGAGCCATGCCCAGACTGACTAGACTTATAGGGCCACGGACATTCCTTGGGAATGATCGCTGTTGCTCAGCATCGGTACATGGCTGACACGATCGCTACTCTGACCTTCGGTGTCACGGTGGAAGCCTACGGTTTGCGAATTTTCGCAGTCAAGTGACACGCGGCGAAGGATAGGGATCTTCGATCATACATCGTGGCGCGACAGGAAACTGGACCACGGGCCTCGGCGCTGTTGTCGGTCCCGACCCGAAAGGTGGCGAGCGCGTTCATTCGGGTGCATGCGACTGCGTCGTAATGTTCACGCAATGCTTGGCTGCGAGCCTTTCTCTGTGACGATACATTTTGCCGCCGCACCAGCTCACCTGCGTGCATCCAATTGACATGGGGGGCTGCCTCTGCGGAGATCAGTGATCATGATGCAGCGCGCAGCTGCGGAACCGAAAAGCGACAAGATGCGACCCGCTTTGGCGCGTGTCGATCGGTGCGCTGCAATTGCCTTTGATGGTTACCCGCTCGACAATGCGGGCGGTGCGCCGCGAGCGGCCGCATGGGCGATGCCAGTATGAGCGATGCCAGTTCGAAAGAGGGCGCGAGGCCGTTTTCAGCCTTCGAGCGCATGGTCGCCTGGCGCTATCTGCGCTCCAGACGCAAGGAAACGGTAGTCTCCGTCATCTCAATCATCTCGTTCATCGGCATCATGCTGGGTGTGGCGACGCTGATCATCGTCATGGCTGTCATGAACGGCTTTCGCGCCGAACTCCTCGACCGCCTTCTCGGCGTCAACGGCCATCTGGTCGTGCAGCCGATCGAAACCGGCCTCGACGACTATGAGGAGATTGCCGCGCGCTTCAGCGGCATTGCCGGCGTGCGCTACGCGATCCCGATGACCGAGGGGCAAGTACTCGTGACCGGTCGCATCGGCGCGGGAACCGGCGCGCTGGTGCGCGGCGTGCGCGAGGGGGACATCGGCAAGCTGTCGCTAGTGTCCGACAATATCCGCCAAGGCACGCTCGACGGCTTCAACGCGTCAAAGGGAGCAGCTATCGGCAAGCGGATGGCCGACAGACTGGGTCTCTCGATCGGCGACAGTATCCAGCTTGTCGCGCCAGAAGGTGACGCCACCCCGTTCGGCGTTACCGCGCACCAGATGAGCTATCCAGTGGTGGCGATCTTCGAAGTCGGCATGTCTCAATATGACAGTTCGGTCATCTACCTGCCGCTCGGTGAAGCCCAACATTACTTCAATTCCGAAGGCGTCGTTCAATCCATCGAAGTCTTCGTCGACGACCCGGATGCCGTCGATGAGTTGCGCCCCGTCATCGAGAATGCGGCGATGCGGCCCGTGTTCCTGACCGATTGGCGCCAGCGCAGCCAGACATTGTTCTCGGCGCTTCAGGTCCAGCGCAACGTCATGTTCATGGTCCTGACACTGATCGTGCTGGTCGCCGCGCTCAACATCATTTCGGGGTTGTTCATGCTGGTCAAGGACAAGAGCCCGGACATCGCGATCCTGCGCACGATGGGCGCGACGAGCGGCGCGGTCATGCGCATCTTTTTCATGGCTGGCGCGGCAATCGGCGTCATCGGCACCACCGCGGGCGTCGTGCTCGGCGTCATCGTGTCCCTGAATGTCGAACTGATCCGCCAGTTTTTCTCGTGGCTGTCAGGGATGACACTGTTCAATCCAGAACTTTATTTTCTAAGCCAGTTGCCCGCACGCATGGATATCGGGGAAATCGTCTCGGTGGTTTTGATGGCGCTGGCCCTTTCTTTCCTCGCAACGCTCCTTCCGGCCTGGCGTGCAGCAAGGCTCGATCCTGTCGATGCGTTGAGGTATGAATGATGGCGCTGATACTGATGCTATCCGCGATCACCGGCCGTTAGGGTGCATGGATCTCTGACATCGTTGTGCGACAGCTCACATAGCCCATAGAGAGTTCGTCCGACGGCTTAGGTCGCCCCTGGTTCCGATGATCATCGGCCACAGCCATCGATCGAAGGGGAGGTGGTCCCGGCAAGATTGCCCGGACCGGATTTTGAAGCAGCCAACGCCATGTCGGGCTTATTTCAGCGTGACGACGCCGGAGGCGACATCCGGGATGGTCGGAATGATGCCGCTTTGGGCATACCATTCGGCCACCTTGCCGATCTGTTCGGCATCCGCCTTGGAGACTGCCGTCGTCGGAACCGCGTTGTTCTCGCCGATCTTCTGCGCGAGATCGGCAGGTACGTTCATTTCCTTGACCCAGATGGCGCCAGCTTCTGCCTTGTGGGCGACGGCCCATGCATTTTCCGACTTGATGACGTCGAAGACGAGCTGAAGCTGGTCAGGCTTGGACTCGGCGAATGCCTTGCTTGCGACCAGGACAACGGCGTTGTCCGAACGAATGGCGTCGCCATCGGCGACCACCTTGCCGTCATAGGCCTTTTCGGCGATTGTCAGGAACGGGTCCCAGGTGGCCCAGGCATCGACATGGCCTTGAGTGAAACTTGGGCCGCTGTCACTCGGGCTCAGATAGACGCGCTCCACGCTTTTCGGATCGACGCCATTGGTCGCAAGGCCCTGCATGAGCAGATATTCGCCCGTGCCGCCGCGATTGACTGCGATCTTCTTGCCGACAAGGTCCTTGATCGAGGTGATCTTGGAATCCTTCTTGACGACTATGCCTTCCGAGCCGGCGGCCATCTTCTGATAGGCGAACACGACCAGAGGGATCTTCGCCGCAAGTGCTGCTATTGCGGATGTCGAGCTACCGGCGGTGATGTCTATGCTGCCGGCATTAAGGGCTTCGAACGCAGGAGCCGCCGCAGGGAAGGGGCCAGCCCACTCCACCTTGATGCCCTTTTCGCCAAGCGCCTTCTCGATTGTGCCACGCGACTTGGCAAGCGTAATGTCGTTTGGTCCTCTCAGCCAGCCGATACGCACCACCTGGTCCGCAGCCATTGCGGCAGATGTAAGGGTCGCCATGGCAGTTGCTGCCGCCATGGCGATGAGGAATTGGCGCTTGGTGATCATGCTATTGTTCCGATCTGCCGAAAATGGCGTGCTGTGGAGCGATGAAGTCAGGCATGCGAAGGTTCGACGCCGAGTTCGGTCAGGAGCTCGGCCTCAAGGCGGCTTGCTTCCGGAGCGCTGCGACGGCGGGGATGATCGAGGGTCACGGGTATCTCGCGTATAAAGCGGCCGTTTTCGAGCACGAGGATGCGATCGGCGAGGGTGATCGCCTCCCCGATGTCGTGGGTGACCAGAAGGACCGCAGGCTTGTGCTTGCGCCAGAGGTCAAAGACCAGACCATGCATGCGCAGGCGCGTCAGGGCATCAAGAGCGGCAAAGGGCTCGTCCAGCAGCAAAAGCTCGGGCTCGCGCACAAGCGCGCGGGCAAGAGCGGCTCGTTGTGCCTCGCCGCCTGACAGGGTGAGCGGCCATGCATTCTGCCGATGCGAGAGGCCGACATCGTCGAGCGTCTGAATTGCTATGGAGCGCGCATCGTGCCGCTTGACGCCCAGCGTCACATTGTCGATGACGCTTTTCCATGGCATCAGCCTCGGCTCCTGAAATACCACGGAGCGACGGTGGGGAAGTTGTAATTGCCGTGCTGGCGCAGCATCAAGCCCGGCAAGGACACGCAGCAAGGTCGACTTGCCAGAGCCGCTGCGGCCGAGCAGGGCGACGAATTCACCCTTCGCGATCGTCAGATCGATGCCGTCAAGAATGGCAGGGCCGCCGAAGGAGCGTGTGAGACCACGAATATCGACCAGGGGTGTCATGCGATCGCCTCCGGGCGCCAGCGCAGCGCATAGGCTTCGATCAGCCGCACCAGACCATCCGTCAACAGCCCCATGAGGGCATAGACCATGAGGCAGACAACGATGACGTCAGTCTGCAGGAAGTCCCGCGCATAGGTGATGATATAGCCGATACCGCTTGACGCATTGATCTGTTCTCCGACCACGAGGCTGAGCCAGGCAACGCTGAGGCCATAGCGAACACCGACCAGAAGAGACGGCAATGCGCCGGGGATGATGATGTGGTGGATGATGCCTGACGTCCTGAGACCGAGCGTTCGGCCGGCCTCGATGAGTTTTCGGTCGATGCCGCGAATGCCGCCATGCAGGGTCAGATAGATCGGGAATACGGAGCCGAATGCAACAAGGCCGATCTTCGGCGCTTCGCCGATCCCGAACCATAGGATGAAGAGCGGCAAGAGGCCGAGGAAGGGCATTGCCTTCAGCATTTGGAGTGGTGGATCGATGGCGGTTTCGCCGAACCGGGAGAGGCCGGCAGCAAGGGCCAGCGCAACGCCGACGATGAAGGCGATCGAGAAGCCGAGCAACACCCGCAGGAAGGAGACTGCAAGGCCGGTGACAAGTTCGCCCGATGCGATCAAGCGCCCTGCCGCACCGAGGATCTCGCCCGGGGAGGCAAGCGTTCGCGACGACAGGAACCCCGTCATGCTGGCGATCTGCCAGATCAGGATGATCGCGACCGGCGAAACGAGACGCGTCGCCCATCGCGCCAGCTTCTTGCTTGCCTTCCCGGGCGGAGGGGAATTGGCGTCTTGGCGGGAGATGTCTCGACTTATGGTCGAAATTTCAGCCATGTGCGGGCTTTCCACCAAGATCCCGATCAAACAGGGTCGACCAGGTGAAATGTTTGCGTTCCGGCGCGGAACGTTCGACGGGCAGTCGAGGAAGAACGAGTTCGCCGAACCGATAGGCCTCTTCGAGAAGCGGCATGCCGGAAAGGATGAACGTATCGACGCCGGCCTTCTGATAGGCCTCCAGGGTGCGGATGACGGTATCCGGCGAGCCGACGATCGCCGTACCCGGACCGGGCCGTACGAGGCCGATCCCCGCCCATAGATTGGGAGAGATTTCGAGGTCGCGCAGATTATCCGGCTTGATGCCACCATGCATGGCACTCATCCGCTGCTGGCCGACGGAATCCGTGTTGGAGACGAAACGTTGATTGGCCGCGATCGCTGCAGCATCCATTTGGTCGTAGAGATCCGCCGCCGCCTCCCAGGCTTTTTCATCGGTCTGACGGACGATGACATAGAGCCGGATACCATAGTTGAGGGAGCGGCCGTGAGCCTCGGCGCGACGCTTCACCTTGGCAACCTTCTCGCCCATCTGCTCCGGGGTTTCGCCCCAGGAGAGATAGGTTTCGACATGCTTGGCGGCAACCTCGATCGCGCTGTCGGACGAGCCGCCGAACCAGAGCGGTGGCGGCTTGATGGCCGATCCGGCCGGCAGCGCAAGCTTTGCTCCTTCCGTTTGAAAATACTTGCCCTTATGGGTGACGCTCTCGCCAGCCATGAGCCGATGCCAGATGCTCAGATATTCGTCGGCCATGACATAGCGCTCGTCATGCGGCAGCATCATGCCGTAGGCGCCAAGCATCTTGGCGTCCCCGGAAACGACGTTCAGCATCAGCCGGCCATTCGAGAATTCCTGGAACGTCGCCGCCATCTTGGCGAGCAGCGTCGGTGCGATGAGGCCTGGATGAAAAGCGATGAGAAACTTCATCCGCTCCGTATAGGGAAGGAGTGCGCCGGCGAGCGGCCAGACGTCGTGGGCGCCGGTGGCAAACAAAGCGCCGGTGAAGCCCAGATGGTCATAGGCCTGGGCAAGCTGCTTGTAATAGCCGTAGTCGATAGTGCGCGACCCTTCGGCTTTCCACGGATAGGCGCCATCGGGCGCGCACATGTACCAGAGTACGTTCATGTCAGATCTCTTTGTCGCTTGTCGTCTGAAGTGTCAGCTTTGTCTGCAGGTCGCCATGTTTGAAAAGCGTATCGGCTTCTGCCTGTTGCTCACGAAGGACTGTGGAATCGGCGGCAGCGGTCCGCCAGTTTCGACCCGAAACGACGCGTGTCCATGCACGCCGCTCTGCCTCGTCTCCGTCCTTCGAAAGCAGGAGGGCTGCCTTCTCGGGGTCGGCTGCGATCTCATTGCCGAGACGCGCCAGCTCGCCAGAAAAATCGGCCGCCGCAGCACTCGAAATGCCGCGCTTATCGATGGTCCAGAACAGCGAACGGTTTGGAATGAGGTCGCCGCAATGAGCGAGCACGCGAAATTCTCCAGTGGGTAGCGCCTGCTCAAGATGGGGCGCCATGGCAACCCAGGCGGCGACCGCGCCGTCTTTCAAGGCATCGCGGGACGGAACGGGCGCCATGTCCCTGCGCTGGATATCGGCGAGCGTCAGGCCGGCCTCTTCCAGTCGTTTCGCAAGGAAATAGGTCAGAAAGGAACCGTCGACCAAAGCAACCGCCTTGCCCTTGAGATCGGCGACGGTTGCGCTGTCATCAGTCTTCCGCACCAGAATTGCGCCGTTGGCCGGGCGGGGTGCGGATGCTGCTATGTAGGAAACAGAGAGCCCGGACGCCGCAGCGAGGATAGGGGGTGTCGACCCCGTCCCACCGATATCGAATTCACCGCGTGCCAGCCCTTCTGCCGTATCGCGTCCTTCGGGATAACCGATAAATTCTGGATTCATCGCTGCGAAGGCGCCGGGCCAGAGCGCTGCCAGATGCAAGTGCAGATTGTTCGGATGGTGGCCAATCCTGAAAGCCAAGATATTTACCTCATTGCCATTGTTATATAAATTTATATAATAAATGGGGAATTGATGGCGAGAAACCGGACGTCTAAAATCCTGCACTAAAGAGAAAACTATTCTCATCGAGCGTAAGGTTCGAATTCGATGATAAAGACTCTAGATGACAAATTTCGCTTGCGTCGAGCACATGAACCGAAGGTCAAATGCCGCGCCATCGGTGCAGCCTCTGATTTCATGAAAGCTATGGCAAACCCGGTACGGTTGGCAATACTCTGTGTGCTCATGGAGGGCGCAAGGACGGTTGGTGAGCTTGAGGACGTTCTTGATGTCCATCAGCCGACATTGTCACAGCAGATTGGAGAGTTGCGCGATGCCGGCATCATTTTCGGGACGCGCCGCTCGAAGGCGGTCGTCTATCGGCTCGCAGATCCGCGGGCCGGCCAGATCATTGCGCATCTGCGATTGTTGTTTGCGGATTCCGAGGCGTCCGCCATATGGCGTGGCGCTCAGTTCGAAGCCGGCAACGCGATGGAAATGACGTAGGCGGCCTGGGAACTCTGCGTGGCTTTTTTGGCAAAGGCCCAAGCGAGCAAGCCTCATAGCGATGGTCACCATCTGCTGGAAGGCTGCCCCGTGCTCCTTTGTCGACGGTCAATCGTTCGTTGTTGCTTCGGCGATTGCCTTCGCCAGACCCTCTGGATTTTCCGTTGCCATAGAATGACCCGCATCTGCCACAATGCGGAGCTGGATGCCCAAGGATGACAAGTGCTGAACGTCGGGATCCGGTAGGCTGCGCTCACCGAAGACAAAGGTTTTCTGCGACGGGTGCTTCGAAAATAGAGAGCGCCAGTCGGGCGAGCCGCCTTCGACCAGTGATGTTGCGCTTCGATGAACGGCGAGAGCCGATGCGGCTCGCATCATTGCCGCCCATTCCCGATTTCCGGCCTCATCGGCCTTGGTAAGGTATGCGCTGTGGCCGTCGCTGACATAGTCGGCCTCTTCGAAAGCAGCAATAGCCCGACTGAACGTTCCGCCGCCGCCATCGAGATTGGCTTCTGAGAGGACGAGATGTGCAACCTTGTCTCCCAATGAATCGGCTGTTTCGATGGCGATGGAGCCACCCATGCTGTGTCCGTAGATATCTATTCGCTCAAGCTTCTGTGCCTCGATGAAGCTGCGAACCGCGAAGGCGTGGTCACGGATGCGATAGCTGAAATCATCCGGGCGATCACTGTAGCCGAAGCCGAGGAGGTCGAGAAGGATAAGCCGTCGCCCGCGCAAGGCGGGTGCGAGCGCAACATGGGGGTACTCGAATGACGATGCGCAGCCGAGGCCATGGATCATGAGAAGAGGAATGCCGTCTCCCGCAAACTCGAGATACCGCATGTGCGCTGTCGATGGCTGAATTGCGAAAGAGTGCATGACGTCTACCGGAATGAACAAAGGGCATGCAATGCCCAAGCACGTCGTCAAGCGAGCAGTTTTTCCCCGCTGAGGTGGCGTTCCAGGAAGGGAAGGCTGTCCTGACCCCAGTAAAGTTCTCCCTCGTAGCGAAAGGTGGGAAAGCCGAAGACCCCGGCTGCCTTGGCGATTTCATAATTCGATTCCCACTTTGCCAGAGCATCTGCTCCTCCTGCGCGGGCTTCGATATCGGCTCCGTCGAAGCCCGCTGCATCTGCGATGGCCCGCCTTGTCTCGGCATTGCCGATGTCTTCCGCGCGCGTCCAGAAGGCTTCCTGCAAGGCCCGGGTCAGGCCGAGCCAATCTTGACCTGCAAGATGTGCCGCAATGACCGCAAGCCCTGCTGGCGTCGGATCGGAAAGCGCGCTTCTATTCTCGAACATCAGCGACCTTCCGCGTATGGCCGCCCAACGCTTGAGATCCTTTATGCCATATGTTCGACGTGCGTCGGGTCGATTGCGCGCATAGATGGCGCCATTGTCTTCGATCAGGGGAATGACATAGGGCTGGACCCGGGCATCGAAGCGCGTTGCAAGCGCCTTAAACGGCTCAAGTCCGATATAGGCCCATGGGCTGCCGATTCCGAAAAAGTAATCGATGGTCTTGGTCACTGCGTGCGTACTCCAATTGGGGCAGGTGATTGAACGACGGTCTCGAATGCCAGCGGAGGCAGTCGAGAGTCTCCGGGCGACCGCCTGCAATCACCGTTGCCGACGTATCTCGAAAGAGCTGGACAAGATGAGCAAGCGGCGATCTCGACGTGTATTGGGGCGGCTTCACCACGGCGGGATAGGAGGTGATGGTGAACTTGGTCGCTGTGCATCGGCCTTCCTTGCTATGTCGAATCCGTCCTCAGGCTAGGCAAGAGATAGACGGTGGGGAAGGACGATAATTCCTATATTCTATAAAATTTATAGAATAATTTGATTTGTTTCCAATCGGGGCGACCGATGAAAGCTGCGGGATGGCGATCTCGATCGTTATATGAATGACCGTTGTCACTGCCAAGTCGGAGGATCTATCCGCCAGCTCATCCTATGCGATCATCTTTAGCTGGATTTTTCCGTATGACTGGAACCAAATGACCGATCAGACGGTTTAGCTGTAACTTTGATCCGACGCCGATATCCCTGGCCGGTTGGGTAAACGGCAATTTTAAGGAGTGACCATTATGAACATTTCCTCTGGGTTTCGTTCCGTTGCATTCGCCGCCATCGCTGCCGCAGGAATTGGTCTTGCCGGTGCTGCGCACGCCGATAGTGGGACGATCCGCTTTTCGGTCTACAAGGCAGCCTTCTTTATCGGAGGGTCGGGTGGCGAGGGTACGCTGACATTCCATGGTCGCCACTACCCCGTCTCGATCGGCGGTATCTCGGGCGGCCTCGCCTTCGGGGCTTCCAAGACCTACTTCCAGGGTACAGTGCGCCATATCCGGCGCGCCCAAGATGTGACGGGCGTCTATGGAGCCGCTGGCGGCGGCGGCGCTGTCGGCAAAGGGGCTCAGATGATCGTCATGACCAATGAAAAGGGCGCTCAGCTCGAGCTCTCAGGCAAGCAGGTCGGCCTGCAGGTCAATGCCGATATCAGCGGTTTGAGCATCACCGTGAAATAAGAGTTGCGGCGTGGCATCGATTGCTGCCGATGCACATCGAAACGTCGATAGTGCCGACATTATGACGGAGCTGTGTGAGCAGCTCCGTCATGCGTAGCTATGATGGATGGTGCAGGCCTCTGATCTGTGCCGCAACACGCGCTGGCGCGAAGGCTGGGGATCTCCGCGCAGTCGGCAGCGGGTCGGCAGGAGGAAATGCACGCTGTAAGGCGGCTTCCTACCCTCTTTGATGACCGCTGGCCTCAGGCGATGCGTGCCTGGGTCTGCGGATCGAAGAACACAGCCTTGTCGAGATTGAACGCCAGACGCGCGTGTTGGCCTGCGTGTATGCGGGCATCGGCGCGCAAGCGGGCAACGACTTCCTTGCCGCCGAGCTTGATGACGGCGAAAGTGTCGGAGCCGGCCGGTTCGACGACCTCGATCAGGCAATCATTCTCGGCGATGGTGCGGGCATTGCGGTCGGCGCCGTCCGGATCCGTCAGCGCTTCCGGGCGAATGCCGAAGACGACGGGCCGGCCGGCATGGGCTTCAAGCTTCTCACGGCCAGGGGCAATTGGCAGTCTGATCGGCTCACCGTCCGGCCGTTCCAGCGACACGGACAGGCCGCCGTCGGCCTTCTCGATCGTACCGGACAGCAGGTTCATGGCTGGCGAGCCCATGAAGTCGGCGACGAACATGTTGGCCGGATTGTTGTAGATCTCGGCCGGCGAGCCGAACTGCTGCAGCAGGCCGTCCTTGAGGACCGCGATTTTGGTCGCCAGCGTCATCGCCTCGATCTGGTCATGCGTCACATAGACGATCGTCGTCTTCATGCGCTCATGCAGGCGCTTTATCTCTGTGCGCATGTCGACGCGCAGCTTGGCATCAAGATTGGATAGCGGTTCGTCGAACAAAAACAGCTTGGGATCTCGCACCAGCGCCCGGCCCATTGCGACGCGCTGGCGCTGGCCGCCCGATAGCTGGCTCGGCTTCCGATCCAGCAGATGGCTGATCTGTAGCACCTTGGCCACCTCGTCGATCGCCTTCTTGCGCTCATCGACCGGTACGCCGCGCATTTCCATGCCGAAGGCGATGTTGCCGGCAACCGTCATGTTCGGATAGAGCGCATAGCTCTGGAACACCATGGCGATGTCGCGCTTGGACGGATGCAACTCGCCGATCGAGCGGCCATCGACGCGAATGTCACCCTCGCTGATAGCCTCGAGCCCGGCAATGGTGTTGAGCAGGGTCGACTTGCCGCAACCCGATGGGCCGACCAGCACGAGAAAGCCGCCCTTTTCCATTTCGAGATCGATACCCTTGAGGATGTCGACGGCGCCATAACGCTTCTTCAGTCCGGAAATTTCTAGAAAAGCCATGGCGATTATCCTTTGACGGCGCCCGCCATGAGACCGCGCACGAAATAGCGGCCGGCGAGAATGTAAACGAGAAGAGTTGGAAGGCCGGCGATCATCGCGGCAGCCATGTTGACATTGTATTCGACGGTGCCGCCCGAGGTGTTGACGATGTTGTTGACCGCCATGGTGATCGGGCTGCTGTCGCCGGGCGCATAGGTCGAGGCAAATAGGAAGTCGTTCCAGATATTGGTGAACTGGAAGATGACGGTGACCACGATGATCGGCACTGAGTTGGGCAGCAGGATCCGGCGGAAAATCTGAAAGAAGCCGGCCCCGTCCACCATCGCAGCCTTGATGAGCTCGTTCGGGAACGCCTCATAATAGTTGCGGAAGAACAGGGTGGTGAAGCCCAGACCATAGATCACATGCACGACCACCAGCTTCAGCGTCGACGAGCCGAGGCCGAGCGATGTGCCGATGGTCGACTGCAGGTAGTTCGCCGCCACGTTGAACTTGCCGAGCAGGGCTGCCATGGGCAGCAGCACCGACTGGAAGGGAATGAAGCAGGCAAACAGCATCAGGGCGAAGACGAGCGTGTGGCCGCGGAAGCGCCATTTGGTCAGCACGTAGCCGTTGAGCGCACCAAGAATGGTCGAGATGGCCACTGCCGGAACGACCATGTAGACGGAGGCCCAGAAGTGTCCGGCCACCCCCGAAAGGCAGTTGTTGAGGGCGTCGCATCCACCACTCCATGCCCGGATCCAGGGCGTGATCGTCGGCGCGCTCGGCACTGACAGCATATTGCCGTCCTGGATCTCGCTCATCGTCTTGAACGAGGTCACCAGCATCACCCACAGCGGCAGGAGATAAAGAAGGGCGAAGATGGCAAGCAGGCCATAGATGATGAAGCGTCCGCTGCGATTGCCGCCGGCGGGCGTGACCATATCCCGTGTGGCGGCACTCATCGGGCCTTCTCCCTCAGTTCGGAATAAAGATAGGGGACGATGATGGCGGTGATGGCCATCAGCATAATCACTGCGCTGGCCGAACCGACATCCATCTGGCTGCGCTTGAAGGAGTAGTCGTTCATGAAGAGCGAGGGCAGCCAGGCCGACCCGCCGGGACCGCCTGACGTCAACGCCACCACAAGATCGTAGGATTTGATCGCCATATGCGTGAGGACGATGAAGGCGGACAGGAAGACGGGCCGCAGGATCGGAATGACGATGCGCCAGTAGATGCGGAAGCCGGAGGCACCATCGATCTGCGCTGCCTTCAGCATCTCGGAATCAATGCCGCGCAGCCCCGCCAGGAACATGGCCATGACAAAGCCTGAGGTCTGCCAGACACCGGCGATGACCACGGTGTAGATGACGAAATTGGGATCCTTGAGCCAGCCGAAATGGAAGCTCGTCCAGCCGATGCGGTGCAGCGTCTGTTCAAGGCCGAGGCTCGGATCGAGGAACCACTTCCAGGCGACGCCCGTGACGATCATGGAGAGCGCCATGGGATAGAGATAGACGGTGCGCAGAAAGCCTTCGGCGCGGATCTTCTGATCGAGCAGGATGGCCAGTAGCAGCCCCAGCGCCATGCAGATGCCGACATAGAGCACGCCGTAGATCGCCATATTGGTGATCGACGTGTACCAGTTGGACGGCGGATTGCTTTCGAAGGTCCAGTTCCAGAGCTTCTGATAGGTGGCCCATCCCACCACACGGGTGCTGGGGAAATCCTTCGAATTGGTGAAGGACAGGAAGATGGTCCACAGGATGAAGCCGTAGACGAAGACCACGATCAGCGCAAAGCTGGGGGCGAGCACAATCTTGGGCAGTGCGTCCTGGAGCTTCTCGCGAAACCCGGCGCGGTGCTGCACCACTGGTGCGGTCGTGGGGATGGCCATGGATTTGTCCTGTTCTTGTTGCGGCTTGGTGTCTCAAGGCCGACTAAACCTGCGGCAGGTGGCGCTTCACGGAAAAGTTTTCAGTCTTCGTTGGCGCATGGCGCATCGCAGGTTGAAAGTCGGGCGCGACTGGCGCGCCCGACTGCCGTCATTATTTTGCGTCGTTGATTGCCTTCACGAGCTGGGTCACAGCTTCGTCGGAGGTCTTGATCTGGCCGTTGAAGAACTTGTCGACCACGTCGAGATAGGCGTTCGTGACCGCCGGCGGTGCGCCATAGCCCTGAGCCAGCGAACCGAAGAGCGTACCGCTGTCATTGGCCTTCTTCAGGTCGGCGATACCCTTCTTGCCGCAGATGTCGAAGTCGGTATCCGGAACGTCCGTGCGCGACGGCACCGAGCCCTTGATCACGTTGAAGGCGGATTGCACTTCCTTCGACATTGTGGTCTTCGCCAGCGCTACCTGTGCATCCTTGCGGTCGGCGCCGACGTCGAACATGGCGAACATGTCCGAGTTGTAGGCTACGCTGCCGTCGGTGCCCGGGAAGCGGTAGCACAGGAAGTCGTCGCCCGGCTTCTTCTGGGCGTTGTGGAACTCACCCTTGGCCCAGTCGCCCATTACCTGAACGAGCGCATCGCCCTTGATGACCATGGCGGTCGTCAGGTTCCAGTCGCGGCCCGAGAAGTTCGGATCAACATAGGCCTTGAGCTTGGCAAGGTTGTCGAAGGACTTCTTCATGGTGTCGGACTTCAAGGCCGTCTCGTCGAGGTCGTTGAAGGCCTTCTTGTAGAATTCCGGTCCACCGGTCGAAAGCACCACGTCGTCAAACAGGATGGCTTCCTGCCAGTCCTGGCCACCCAGAGCAAGCGGGGTCACGCCGGCCTTCTTGGCCTTGTCGAGCAGAGCCAGGAAATCATCGAAGGTCTTCGGCTCGGTGCCGCCGATCTTGTCCATGACGGCCTTGTTGATCCACACCCAGTTGACGGAGTGGACGTTGACCGGCACGGCAACCCACTTGCCGTCATAGGTCGAGAACTTCTGGAAGGCAGCCGGAACCGCCTTGTCCCAGCCTTCGGACTTGGCAAGATCGGTCAGGTCGCCAAGCTTGCCGCCTTCGGCGTAAACGAGAACGTTGTAGCCGAGCATCTGCGACGACGTCGGATAGTTGCCGGCCGCGACCATTGCCTTCAGCGTTGTCATGGCCGCATTGCCGCCACCGCCGGCGACAGGAACGTCTTTCCAGCTGTAACCCTGCTTGGCCAGCGCGTCCTTGATGACCTTAAGCGCAGCAGCTTCGCCGCCAGACGTCCACCAGTGCAGCATCTGCACTTCCTTCACATCCGCAGCGCGCGCCGCCCCAGCCGTCATGCCTGACAGTGCCAAAGCGACCATCGCCACGCTCGTCATAAACTTACGCATCTAAAACCCTCCCGGTTGCGCAACTCGTTGAGGCGAAGGCCTTCCTCCGCTCTCAAAACCTCCGCTACCAGGCGGAGGCAATCTGCTGTCGGCTCATTTGCCGTATGCATTTAAAACGTTATAAACAACCTCAAGTCAAGATGTCGACCATGTTTTGAATATTGATCATAAACTATTGAATAATATCAATTTTTGTCGAATTTACCGCAACTCTTTCCGTTGAATTTTTACAAAATAGACGCCGCAAACGTTTTCAATAACGCATTTGCACTTGGCTGTGAAACAGCGTACAAGGCGATCACTCCGAGGCAGGCTGGGTATTCCCTTGAAAGACAATTCCGGAAAATCCGCGTTCCTTGCGAAGACCGCGCGCAGAAGCGCCAAGCCGACGTTGCGCACCATTTCCGAAATGACAGGCTTTGCGGTTACGACCGTGTCTCGGGCATTGAGCAATGCACCACAGATTTCGATCGAGACGCGCGAGCGCGTCCATGCCGTTGCGGCGCAAATCGGATACCTGCCCGATCGCGCTGCGCAGCGTCTGAAGACAGGCAAGACCAATGTCATCGGCATCCTGCTTGATCCCCATGAGGAAATTCTAGGCTACGGCATTTCCATCATGCACGGTCTTGCAAAGGCGTTGCGCAACACTGCCTACCACCTCATCGTGACGCCGAATTTCATCAACGGAAGCAATGTCGAAGCCGTACGCTACCTGGTGCGCAACGGGATGGTCGACGGATTGCTTTTTTCGCGAACCGAACCGTTTGATCCCCGTGTTCGCCTCCTGCTTGAAAGCGGCTTTCCCTTTGTCACGCATGGACGAACGGAATTCACCGTCGACCATCCGTTTGTGGACTACGACAATTTCAGCTTCGCCTATGAGGCGACGAAGCGATTGGTCGAACGTGGCCGGCGGAAGCCGATGATCATCCTGCCGCCGAGGCGGCTAACTTTTTCGCAGCATCTGCTGCATGGTTTCATGACGGCCGTGCGCGAAGCGGGCGTCGACTACGAAATTCCTGAGGAAATCGATCTCGACTGTCCCGTCGAGCAAATCCGCGAATATATGAGCCGACGCGCGTCGCAGCCCGGCTCCCCCGATGGCTTCACGTGTGGTGGCGAGGTTTCGGCGCTGGCGACCATTACCGGCATGGGCGATAACGGCCTGACCCTTGGGGTGGAATATGACGTGGTGGCAAAGCGTACCTCGAAGCTCTTGAGCCAGATCCAGCCCAAGGTCGAAACCATCTATGAAGATCTCGTCGATACCGGCGAGCGTATGGGACATGTTCTGCTCGCCTCCATCGCCGGCGATCAGACCATCGAAAAGCAAGTCTTGCTGAAGCCCGAGATCGGTTTTCCGGTGCTTTCGGCTGTTGACTAAAAAACCGCAATTCCGACGCCGCGTCTGCGGCGTTGTTGCAGATATCGCGCCGAAGCTTTCAACCTTCAGATTTCCACACTACGCCCCCGATCTTGCTGGCGATAGCCAAGCGGCTGTCGCCAGAGCTGCAATCATCTTTGTCTCTCTATTGGAGAGCCTGTGTTGCTGTTCGATAGCGCTCTGCCGCAGCGGGTGTGAAGCGATGGGCGCCCCATGCGCCCGCCGAAAGAGCGACCGGGAATGGGCGCTCCGGCGGGTTCCAACGTGGAGAAATGCCAAGAACGGGGAGCGCCCGGGCCATGATGGATCCAGTCACGGGAACGGCATTCCAGCCAGAGGTACGGAAGCCATAGGTTTCCGGTAGCCCCTTGGGTTCGTCAAGAATGGTCAGAAACAGATATTTGGGATTGTCGATTGGCGTGACGCTCATGAAAGAGGTGAGGACTCTCTCTTTGGAGTAGCGACCGGCCACCACTTTCTCGGCCGTCCCCGTTTTGCCGCCTATATAAAAGCCCGCAACGTTTCCTCCCCTTGCCGAACCGACCTCGGCATTGAGCCGCATCAAGAAGCGCAAGGTTTCGCCGGTCTTTGCGGTAATGACGTCATTTGCGAGGATCCGTTCTTCGACCGGTGTGCCTTTAATGAAAGTCGGCTGGATGAGGCGTCCGCCGTTAACCAGCGAGGCGATTGCCATGCTTGCTTGCAGCGGCGTGACTGCCATGCCGTGCCCGAAGGCGACGGTGACGGTGTTGATGTCTCCCCACCGCGGCGGAAGGATCGGAACCGCGCTTTCAGGAAGCTCCGTCGTCAATCGATCGAATTGGCCCATCTTCTTCAAAAAGCTCTGCTGCGCCTGCTTGCCGACCGTCAGAGCCATGCGTCCCATGGCGATGTTCGAGGAATGAATGAAGGCTTCCGGCAAAGTCAGTGGTCTTTTCTGTCCACGAAAATCCGAGATCGTAGAGCGCCCCAGGCGCAGCGGCTGGCTGGCATCGATGACCGAATTCAGATTGAAGGCGCCGGAATCGAGTGCCATTGCTGTGGTCAGCGCCTTGAAAGTCGATCCCATTTCGAACGTGCCGACGGAGATTCGGTTGATCCGATCAGATCGCAGCGCGTCTGACGGTATATTGGGATTGAAGTCCGGTAGCGAGACGAGGGCGACGACTTCACCATTCGTCACGTCAAGGATAAGCCCGGCGGCTGCAATTGCCGAAAACTTCTCCATCGCCTTGCGAAGCTCGTCCTTCAGGATGAATTGCGCGCGCAGATCCATGCTAAGCGCGATGGGTTGCAGGGTGTTTGCATCGAACTTCAGGCCCGTATCCCGCAAGATCTGCAGGCCTTGGCCATCGATCCATTTTTCGATTCCCGCTATGCCGACATTGTCCGTATTCACCGCTCCAAGCACATGCGATGCCAGATCCCCGTTCGGATAGAGCCGTTGCGTCTCCTCGCGGAAGCCGACGCTGGGTATTCCGAGATTCCAGACCTGGTTTTTCGCCGCAAGGGGGATCTTGCGCTTGACCCAGACGAAACCTCGATCCGTGTCGAACCGGCGATAGAGTTCCGCCGGGCTGAGGTCCGGAAACACCGACGTCAGTCCCTCGACGGCCTCGTTGATATCGACCAGTCGGCGAGGCTCGGCATAGATCGATGCCACCGGCACGTCCATTGCGAGCACCGTGCCGTTGCGATCGACAATATTGGGTCTCGCGACCGACGGTGGTATCAGCGCTGCCCCGGATGGCGGTGGAGTATGCAGCCCGAAATGCACAAGTCTGGCGCCGATGATCGTGTAGAACAGGATGAACAAGCCCGTCAAAAACACGATCCTCATTCTCAGCGCGGGAGGAGACGGCCTGCGTCGGCGCTTGCGAAGCGGGGGCAGCGGCATTTTTTTCATGTAAAAGCGCATCGTCATGGCGTGCCCCATGAATGGAGGGCAGCGACTTGGCCAATATGGGCGTGAAGCGATGCGGATAGGCGCTGACCGTTAAACGGACGCGCCCCGCCGAATGCGTGGGAATGCGTTTCCATGATGTCCTACCGAAGGTGTTGAGAGATGAGTTCGGTGGGCAATCAAAGACGGGGCGGTCGCTCGAAGGTGCATGTTTCGCCGTGCGGCGGCTTGGCTTGAAGCAATAGCCATTTGGCGGATTTCTCCGCCGGCCTGTCCATGGATGACGTTGCGACCAGCCAGGGAACATCGTGCGTGTGGTCCGCACTTTGATCGCTGTGGTCATGGTCGCCGATGGAGGTGACTTCATCCAGCGGCATCGCGATAATGCGGGAGTCTGAGGCCGCGATTTGTTCCTGAGAGAAAGTCTCCAAGGCGAGAGCTGGCGCGGCCGGACACAGGACGAACGCAACGGCCAGCATCCACGCGCCGATCAACAAACGCACAAACCTGTCAAGACGTTCGACCATGTCGCCAATGGTTAGGCAGGAATGCTTAACGTCTCGTTAACCCTGTTGCGGAAGCAGATGCCGCGTGCTCAGAGCACTTTCTCCATCACGATGCTTTGCGGCCTGATCGCCTCTCCCACGAAGGGCTTGATTTCTCCGGTCGGGCGAAAGCCTATCTTGAGCGGCAGGCTTGGCCTCCACGACGGCCAATCGTATTGTTCTTGTGGCGAGCTTCACGGATGAACCGTGCGGCGTCCCGCGCAAAGACGTTCCAGCCCGGCGACTTTCGGCCAGAGATTTCCTCTGGCCGACGTGGCCCATGTCGTTGACCGACCGCTGCGGATAGGCACTGAAGCGGTCGGC
>NZ_JAELTU010000101.1 GCF_016429015.1 Rhizobium sp. ASV20 | reverse complement strand
TTTTCGGTCTGGGCGGCGTTGTCGGCATTCTGCTTGATGTTTGCAGCCATCTCTTCCATCGAGGCGGAAGCCTCTTCGGCGGATGATGCCTGTTCGGTGGCGCCCTGCGAGAGCTGTTCGGAACCTGCCGACAGCTGCTGGCTGCCGGAGGAGACATTGTCGGAGGCCGACAGCGCATCCGCAACAACGCCACGAAGCCGCTCGATCATCGAATTGACGTGACCAAGCAGATCGCCGATTTCATCCCGGGTGGTGATTGCAGCAAACTCCGTCAGATCACCTTCCGCGACCGTTTGAACGGTCTTGACTGCGCGGTTGATGCCCTTGTTGATCGATACGATGATCCAGATGGCTGAGATCAGTGCGAGGATCGATGCTGCCGAAGCGATGATGATCAGGATAGAGCGTGCACGCGCGTAGGCATTGGCTGCGTCCTGGTCTGCCTGCTTCAACCGTCCGCGCTCGGCATCGAACACCTGTGCCAGCACATTGTCGATCTTGGTGCTTGTCTCACGCGCTTCCGTCGACGAGATTTGGAGCGCACCGGCGTTGTTGCCGGCCAGCATCATGCTGCGAATATGATCGTCAGCAGTACGCCAATTGACCGAGAGATCCTTGATTTGCGACCAATAGACCATGTCCTGATCGGTGGTATTCGCTAGGATCTTCGCGAGATCGGCATCGAATTCCGCTCGTGCCGCGTCGCTCTTTGCAATGTAGCCCTTGGTTTCGTCGACCGATGTCGTCAGCAGCATGTTCTTTTGCTGCCGCAGCTGTTGCAGGACGGCGATGTCGAGGTTCTGTGCCAGGCGTAACTTTTCGGCGGGCCCGGTCAATGTCTCGGACCAGTTGTCATTGACCTGGGCGAGCGTGGTGATGCTGTAGATAGCCGTGCCGAGAAGCATGGCGATCATGACAGCAAATGTTAGAAGCAGCTTGAGCTTTATCGTAAAGCGCATCTTGTAGCCCCCTTGCCTTGAAGATTCATGCTGTTGCTCTGGCCGCGCCTGCGCGTTGCGACGAAAAGATCGCCTGCAGGTTCGGGATGATGATGAATTCGCCACCGCGTTTCACGAGGGCGTGGACATAGTCGGGACGCCAGCGCATGCCGACGATCGGCGGCGGTTCGCTTGCCGAGCGCGATAGTTGCGTGACCTCATAGACCTTGTCTGTTCGAATACCGATCAGCGTCGTCTCGCCATCGAGTTCCAGCGCGGTCACGACGATACGGCTGTCGATCGTCACATTGCCCGGCTCCATGCCGAAGGCGACGCGGATATCGGCAAGCGGAATGACCTTGCCGCGGAAATTGATGACGCTGCCAACAAAGGGCAGACTGCCGGGAACATTGGTTTCGGGCAGGAGATCCAGGATTTCCTGGACGATGACGGCTTCGATGGCGAACGTCTCGCCATTGAGGCTGAATGTCAGCACGGATAGCTCTTCCGTGTCCTTCCAGATGGCGCGATAGTCGGATTTTACGTCTGTTTCCGTCATCCTGCAGCTCGCAATTGCGCCTCCTGATGTTGTCCGGCGGCGATCAGGTGCACGACGTCGAGGATCAGCGCCACGTTGCCGTCGCCGAGAATGGTGGCTCCCGAGAAGGTCGAGACGTGATCGTGCAACTTCGACATTGATTTGATGACCGTCTGATGGTCGCCGATGATCTGATCGACGACGAGGCCGACCCGTTGGCTACCCGTGGAGATCACCACGACCTTCTGATAGGGGTCCGGCTCGGTCCCGGTGCGGAACAGCTCGCGCAGCCGCAGGAAGGGTACGAGATCGTCACGCAGCGAGATGAAACTGCGGCCGCGTGAGCGCAGATCCTGTTCGACCGAAAGCTCGAGGCATTCCTCGACCGCGGCAAGAGGGATCACATAGCGGCCGTTGCCGACCCGCACCAGAAGCCCGTCGATGATGGCGAGCGTCAAGGGAATGCGAAGAGCTATGTCGGAGCCCTTGCCGAAATCGCTTGCAATGTCGATCGACCCGCGCAGCGTTTCGATGGTTTTCTTCACCACATCCATGCCGACGCCGCGGCCCGAAAGGTTGGTGACCTTCTCGGCAGTCGAGAAGCCGGGCTGGAAGATAAGCTGCAGCAGTTCCTTGTCCGTGAGTTGGGCGCCTGGCTGGATCAGGCCATTGGCCTCCGCCTTGGCGCGCACCCGCTGTCTGTCGATGCCGCGTCCGTCATCCTTGATCGAAATGATCACTTCGCTGCCGGTCTGATGGGCAGAGAGAATAACGCGCCCGACAGAGGGTTTTCCGGCTGCGATGCGATCGTCCGGACTTTCCAGACCGTGATCGATGGAATTGCGCACGAGATGAACGAGCGGATCGGCGAGCCGGTCGATAACCGTCTTGTCGACTTCGGTGCTTTCGCCCTCGGTGATGAGCTCGATATCCTTGCCGGTTTCGCGGGCAAGATCATGGACCAGTCGGCGGAAACGGCTGAAGAGGCTGGCGACCGGCATCATGCGCAGGACCATCATCGTGTCCCGCAGCTCGCCGGCAAGCCGTTCGATCTCTTCCGAGACCGAGCGCAGGCCGAGATCGGCAGCCGAATTCGCCATCTGGCTCAGCCGTGACTGGGCAATGACCAGTTCCCCGACCCGGTCCATCATCTCGTCGAGGCGGAGTGCCGGAATGCGGACATTGTCGGCCTGTTTCTGCGACTTGGCATCCACGGGCTGGACCTTGGCCGCATCCGACTGCGAGGCAGGTGCTTTCGACGGCGCTTCTGCAACGCTTGCCGAAGTGATCGCAACGACGGGGGCAGGGGCTTGTTGGTGGCTGGCCTGAATTTCGCGAAGCTCCATCGCCATGTCGTCCATGACGAAGATGAAGACATCCTCGATGTCGGATCGGGACTTTTCCGTCGTCAGATGGACTGTCCAGCCGATGTGAAGGTCGCATGGATCGAGGTCTGGAAGCAGGGGGACAGCATCGATATCGGCGTCGATACGGCATTCGCCAAGGTCGCGAAGCTCATCGAGAAGACCGAGCGGATTTGTGCCGTTGGCCATCGAATTGGCCGGCAGGCTGAATTTCAGATACCAGGTCTTCGAGCTGCCGGCACTTGGGCCGGAGTTGCTGGCGGTGGTGGCTACCAGTGCAGCAACAGGCGCTGCTGCTGCGCCATTCGCGCCGACCGCAAGGCGCAGCTTTTCCAGCAGAACCGAACTCATGGCTTCATAGTCGCCGTTCGGATTTTCCAATAGCGCCTGCATATGGCCCTGCGCATCGAGAACGGCGCCGACCAGCTCTTTCGTAGCGGGCGCCTCACCCTTGCGGACCCGGTCAAAGGCGGTTTCGCAATGATGGGTGAAAGCCGCGAGTTGATCGAACCCGAACATGGAGCCGGATCCCTTGAGGGTGTGCAGTCCTCTGAAGACCGCGTCGATCTGAGCTCTGTCGCTCAGATCGCGCATCAGATCGAGGAGGCCGGCCTCGATCAGTTCGAGCTGCTCGGCGGCCTCCGTCCTGAAAACGGCGATCGGATCGAGTTCGTTCATCTGCCCAAAACCTTGCGCACGATCTTGATGAGATTTTCAGGGTCGAAAGGCTTCGTCAGCCATCCCGTCGCGCCTGCGGCCTTTGCCTGCTGCTTGAGATCGCCGTCGGATTCGGTGGTCAGGAAGATGACCGGCGTTCCCATATAGGCCGGTAATTGGCGCAGGCCGCGGATCATCGCCAGCCCATCCATGTTCGGCATGTTGAGATCGGTGACGATCAGGTCGAAGTTGCCGCCCTTCATCTTGTTGAGGCCATCGGCGCCGTCGACGGCCTCGGTGACCGTGTATCCGGCGTTGGTAAGGGCAATGCGCGTGGTCAGCCGAATGCTGGCGGAATCGTCGACGGTGAGAATATTGGCGCTCATGCTGCTTTTCCTTCTAGCCAGAAGCTGTCTTCTTGCTGATCTCCGCCAAGGAGACCTGCTCGCTGCAGAACGGTCAGAAAATTGCCGTCCGCGGGTTTGTTCAGTGCAATGGTCACGCCTGTCTGGTCGGCCGTTTGCCGCGCGGACAGGAGCAACTGGGGGAGGGTCAGGTCGATATCCTCAGTGCCATCGATATCGATGACCAGGGAGCGCCGAAGTGCGGCTGCTTCCTGAAGGTAGACCTGGAGGATATCTCGCACATTGGCGATGGTCTTGATCGTCAAAGGGCCATGAAGGCGCAGGATTTCCGCTTGTCCGCTCATGCCGAACCTCGAGATAGCTGAAGTGTGGGGATCATCGTGACGGAGCCTTCGTCGTGCTCCTGTTCAAAAAGGCTTTTGATATCGACCCAGCGTCGGCAGAAGGCTGCCACGCAGGCCGGATCGAAATGCGTTCCGCTGCTGTTGACGATCTCGCGAAAGGCATCGGCGATCGGCCAGGCTGCCTTGTAGGATCGCTTCGAGCATAGGGCATCGAACACATCGGCAATGGCAACGATGCGCGCTTCGATCGGGATCGACGCTCCGGCCACACCTTTAGGGTAGCCGCTGCCGTTCCATTTTTCGTGGTGGCTTTCGGCGATCTTGCGCGCGACCTCGATCAGTTCACTGGAACTGTCGCTCAATATCTCGCTGCCGAAATCCGTGTGCCGTTGCATATGCCGGCGCTCCTCTGCGGTCAGTGGGCCTGGCTTTGAGAGGATGGCGTCCGGAAGGCCGATCTTGCCGACATCGTGCAACGCGCTGGCGAGAAAGATCGTACGGCAGCTGCTTTCGTTCAGGCCGACTTCCTCCGCGATCATGCGGGCGATGATCGCAACTCGATCCAGATGATCGGCAGTCTCACCATGGCGACAGGCGATGGCCTTGGAAAGACGCCATATGATCTCTTGCTCGTGCTGCTCGATCCGTTGCATCGCGGCATCGAAATCGTGCTGCAGCGTCGCCGCTCTCTCCGCGAGAGCCAGCCGCTCTTCGCCGATGCGAAGGATGTTGCGGACGCGGATCGTCAACTCGGCTTCGTCAATCGGCTTGTTCAGGAATTCGGTGGCACCTGCTTCCATCGCCGCCAGTTTGATATCGGCCTCCTTGCGGGAGGTGATCATGATGGCGGGAATATGAGCCGTAAGCGTGTTCTTACGCACGTGGGAAATGACTTCGATGCCGGTCATGCCGGGCATCATGTAATCCACGAGAATGAGATCCGGCGCATGGTCTTCCAGCCGGTCGAGAGCCTCGACGGGATGCAGGAATGACATGACCTTGCTACCGCTGATGGCTTCGACGGCTCGCCGAAGCGTGGCTACAACAGAAGGACTGTCATCGATGACGAAGACGCGCATAATTACCCCGCGGAGGGTCCGCGGCAAGAAGCGCGGCTCCACTCACGATTGTCGGTTTGGATGTTTGGAAGCCTTTCGAACGAAAGGGCCGCGTCACAATGATTGTGAGTCTTGGCTGGAGTAACGAAATAGTTAAATGGCTAACGGTATATTAAATCCACTCTCAACTTGTGGTCTATTCTGAAATTAATTGCGATATAGTGATAGAATTGCGTTTTTCTGATACTAATCAATCTCAATAATGCTCAACTGGCCGCGGCCAGCCCGCGTCGTTGATGGTGACACGCCATAGACGGCGCGATAACGCGTCGCAAAATATCCCATGTGTCCGAAACCCCAGCGTGCAGCGATCTCGGAGATATTCTCGTCGACATCGCCCTGAAGCAGATCCTGATGGATCTGCTGGAGCCGCAGGCGCTGAACATAGTTCAACGGGTTCATTCCCACATTCTGCCGAAAGGATAGCTGCAGACTACGCACACTTTGCCCTGCATTCCTGGCGATATCCGCTACCGTGAATTCTTCTGCGAGATGTGCCTGGATCCAGTCCAGCGCCCGCTTGAGATTGCGAGGCCGCGCCGTCTGGATCGTCATTTTCTGTCCGGAAGTCGGCCATGATTGCACGAATGCGGTAATGAGTGCTTCCTGGAAAAGCGATGCGCCAAGAGGGGAATCGGCAAAGGGATGGTCGCCTGCTTCGAGCAGCAACGCCGCCATGCGATGAACGGTACGCACGCCGTTTTCCGTCATCTCGGCCGTCGGGTCGAAGCGCCGGAAGAATGCGTCGGGATCGTCGTTTCCAAGATGAATCAGCGGCAGGCAAAGAATGCGCGGTATGGCAAGCGCGATCTTGCGAGCGCCGCTTGACGCCTTGAGGCTTGTAGGGCCTGACGGCAGCAGCACGAAACCCGTTCCTGCCGTTGCGGTGAATTCCTGGCCGTCCGTTTCAATACGGAATGTGCCGCTCTCGACAAAGTGCAGTTCTATACGGTCGGATGGCCGCAACAGATATTGGATCTCGTAGCCGGTCTTCGAAAATATCTTCCATGCTGCCATTTCCCGGATCGTCGCTACCGTGACGTCGATATGAAAATTCGGGTTTTCCGGTTTCGTGTCGAAGATGACGGATATGTCGGCAGCGCTCAGCTTTTCCTGCAGTTCCGTAGGCTCACAGGAAGACCATGCATACTTGTCGACGGCTATATTCATCTTGTTCAATCAGCTTCAGCGGGCTCACGGCGATCTAAATCGCAAGTAGAACCGTTGTTCTGCAAAAGGGCGCTGATGCGCGCCCGGCCATACATATAGGGATCCGGTCTTGCCCAGAGCTTTACACAACGGCTGATCGATGAGGTTTCGGCTGAACAACGGCGAGTTTCATCTTTGGCGTTAACTCCGTATTTTTTAGTTCGCCTTAGTTTCCGGGGACGGTCTTAGGTGGGGTCCAAAATAGTATGGCGTATGCAGCAGCGGTCCGAACAGTTGCAACTTCTGCGGATAGCTTTGTCGATCGACTGGAAGGCGCGCGATTGCAGATCGAGCAGCGCTTCCTCGATGGTGGCGCGGTTCTGATCACGGTCACGGAGGCGCTGGCCAAGCTGATCGGCTTGCTGGAGCACATCGGCAATTCGTTGAAGGAGGAAAACGCCGCTGAAGCGACCGGTCGTCTGCTGCAGACGGTCGAGTTGCTGCACAAGCTGCCGCCTGCCGAGGCGCGTCGTCAGGAATGTGTTGCAGCCATCAGCCAGACCGGTCGGCCGCTTGCAGAACATGTCCTGTCGATGGAGGAGACGCTGCGCTATCTGCGGACCTTCGCTGCGACGGCAAAGATTGCAGGCGCAAGGATCCCGGATTTCTCCAGCTTCGCCAGCGAGATCGTCGAGCGCATAGAATTCGCCGCCAAGGAAGTGCGGGCACTGTCGGTACAGATTCATTCGCTTGAGGAGCAGATCGAATCTGCCGCCGCCAGCGAGGATAGCTCGCTCGGCCATTATCTTGCCGGTATCCCATCCATCGCCCAGCGCCTCGTATCGAATGCCGATGAAATCCAGGTGCAGCGCCGTAACTTGTCGGATCTGGCCGACACCGTCTCCGGCCTTGCGCGGAAAATTCAGAACAAGGTGGCCCACACGCTTTCTGCCATGCAGATCGGCGATATCACGCGCCAGCGGGTCGAACATTGCCAGGCAGCGCATTCGATCCTCGAAACCTATCTCGGCAATGAAGCGTCGAATCTTTCCGCGAAGGATCGCCAGCGTCTTTCCGGATTGGTGACGACCCTCATCTTCGAACTGCTGAACGAGACGACCGGCGGGTTCAATCGCGAGACTGTGAAGATTGTCGAGAATATCCGCAGCTTCAGCGGTGATATCAGAACCTTGCTCGACCTCTATCAAACGATGATGGCGCAAAGTGGCGAGGACGGAAAAAGCCCGATCAACTCATTGCGCGGCGATCTTTCTGCTGCTCGAGGCGTCGTCGATCGTATCGATGTTGCGGCTGCCGGGGCGAACCGACTGAGCGAGAAGACGTCCGAAATGGTCAAGGAGTTGACCACGAGCATCCAGACCATCCAGCTCGTGCGCCGTGACATTCAATACATGGCCCTCAACACCAATCTGCGTTGCGGCAAGCTTGGAGAAGAAGGGCGCGCAATCAATGTCGTCGCTGGTGAGCTGCGCTCGTTCGCATCTCTGCTGGACGAGGATGCGGAGAAGATTCTGACGGGGCTCGGCAAGCTCGAAATGCAGTCGGCGGGCCTGAAGGACTGGCGGCAGACCAATGAGCCGGACAACGCCTCCGGTCTGGGCGCACATATTGATGCGGCGCTGCTTCACATCACCGAAGCCGGCACCTCCATGGATACGAATGTGAAGGAGCTTCGTCGCTGTGGTGAGGATATGACCTCTCAGGTCGCCGAGATCGTCGGCAGCCTGGATTTCCGCGCCGGGATTGGTGAAACGCTGGCGTCCTGCACGCAGGAGGTCGGCTTTGCGCGCGGCATGATCGTGGACAAGAGCGGACTGGAAGCGCCCCTGGCTGTCATTTCCGAGCGCATTTTCAAGATTTACACCATGGCTGCCGAACGCGAGATCCATGCCACCGTCTTCTGTGTGGAAAGCGCTGCGATTGACAGCGGACCCGCCTCATCGGATGACGAGGACTTGTTCGCGGACGCCCTTTTCTAGAACACGTCGAGGAAAATGCGCAGCGATTTTCCGTCTGGAATGCGTAAAAAGCACAAGATCAAGTCCCCTTGCGATTAAAATAGAGTCGGGCCGGCGTCCAGGCGGACGCTGTCCTCAGGGAAGTTGGGCGAGGGGCTAAGACTATGTCTTTCCCTCGCTTTCTGCAGTTTTCCGCTCCTCCGTCAGATATCCCATAGAAGGCTGACGGTGTCTTGACGCTCCCTTGACAATCCCGAGGCAGATGTTGCGGCGCAACAGGATCTGTCGGACATCGGGCATGAATCAAGAGACATCGATCACCACAGCGCCGGAAGGCGCCTTATCGAGCATTCCACTTTGTGGTGCTGTGCCGCCGAGGTCGAATGACGTTTCGCGGCCTCGGTCCGTGCTGCTGTCGAGGATCCTGACCTTTGGCCTTCGGGCGCACTGGAAACGTACGGTTCTCTTCTGGTTTCGCTTCGCCGCCAATCCTTTTTTGACGACCCGATGGTGGCGCTTTCTTTCGACCTTTACGTCGACGCGAGAGTTTCCCGCGCCGCATGATGAGCTGCTGCAGAAGCCGCTCTCGAAGTTCCTTGTCTACGGCTTGAGCAGCTCCAAGCGGCTCTCGCTGCTTATCGAGCATTTTTCGATCGCTGAGCGGATCTTGTCACGCGAAAGCATGATAAGCCTGTGGCGCGGCGACTGGCTCGAAATGGGTACGGTTCAGGGCCGCAGCGAAGCATATGCATGTCATATTGCGCTTGCCGATCGCGCGGGGGGGCGCCATGAAGGCGCGTTCGCCATCAAGCTGGTTCGCGTGCGGGACAAGGCGGTTCTCTGTACGTCGCGGTTCATGTTTGTCCGTCATGGGGCGGAAGGTCGCTACACATTCGTCGTCGGCAGCATGCAGGGGCCGCGCAATGCGAAGCAGCGCATGGTCGAGGTGACCCGCGACCTCTCCGGTTTGCGTCCAAAAGAGGCGATCCTCATTGTGCTGCAGGGCCTGACGGTCGAGGGCGGCGCACAGCAATTCCTGGCAATTTCGCAGGCAAAGCACCCAATCCACTATCGGCGCAGCAGCCGCAAGTCGATGATGCTGTCAAACATCGACGCTTTCTGGGCGGAACGCTCCGGCGAACCGGAAGAGACCTTCGGCTTCGTGGTTCCTCATTCGAGGCTCTACGGCGCAGACAAACGCAGCCGTAGTAAGCTTTGGTTCTTCAATCTAGGTGAACTTTTCCACTGAACAACAAGCGGCCGCTTCTCGTTTGACAGGCGGTTCTTTCCTCCGTTCATTCGATCAATGGGCCTGATTGCTCCGACGAAAGATCAGGCATCCCCTCCTCGGGCATTACTCTCCGTCAAATGGATTGCGACCATCGCGCCACCACCTGGCCGGTTTGCGAATTCCAGACGGCCGCCATGGGCAACCGCGATCGCCTGCACAACGGAGAGCCCCAGTCCGGTGCCGCCGGTGGCGCGCGAGCGGGAGATTTCGCCGCGCCAGAAGGGGTTGGCGGCGACGGAATCCATATCCTCCGGAAAGCCCGGGCCACGATCGAGAATACGGATCACGACACTTTCGCTCGACGATTGTTCGGTTTCGCAGCGCAGCGAGCCGCCGTCCGCCGCATAGCGGCAGGCATTTTCCAACAAGGCCAGCACGGCTTGACGGATCCTGGGGGAATCCGCCGAAATGCGGGAGGGCCGCAGATCTGTTTCGATCTGCAGCTTGCTGGCGTCCAGCATCGGCTTGGCCGAAGCGAGTACGGCTCCGACGACATCGGACGCGTCGATCCGCTGGCGTTCCATCACGAGCTTCTGGCCGATGGCCAATGAAAGAGTGCGCAGATCCTCGACGATGCGTCCGAGGCCTTCGACCTGCAGAAGAAGGTCGGATATGATTTTCCGATCCATCGGAAAGACCCCGTCGAGCATGCTTTGCAACGACCCCTGCAGGATCGTCAGCGGTGTGCGCAGCTCGTGGGCAACGGCCATGTTGTTGAAGCGCAGCCTCTTTTCCATGGTTTCAAGGCTGGTCGCCAGAGCGTTGAAGGTCGTAACAAGGCTCGCGACTTCGCGTGTGCTGCGATAAGGCTCACCAACGCGGACGGAAAAATCGCCCGATTTCAGTCCTTCGGCCGCCGAGGTCAGTGCTCCGAGAGGGCTGGCAAGCCGTCGTGCCAGATAGATGCCGATAAGGGCGCAGACCAGCGCCGAGAGCAGGCCACACACCAGAACGGAAAGCTGAACTTTCAGATCCGTCGGTCCCGTCAGCGAATTTAGGCGTTCGAAAAGCAGCGTGAGAGACTCGCCATCCGGAACCTTGCCTTCGGCCAGCATCGTGTAGGCGGCGGAGGCTTTCGGCGGCAGCGCCTGGGTGATGCTTTCTTCCAGGTAAGACGCATACCAGCTGACCCCTATGTAGGTCAGGCCGACGCTGAGAAGGAGCATGATGGTCGTAACGATGGCGGTGAGCGTGGCAAGCGGCAGGCAAGGGAGGCTTATTTTCTTCATCTTGGATCCGAAAAGCGATAGCCGATGCCGCGCACCGCAGGGAAATAGCCTTCCTGCCCCATCTCCTCCAGCTTGCGCCGGAGGTTGGAGATGTGGGTATCGACGGTGCGCACCAGCGCATCGCTCTCCGGAAGGCAGGCGTCGAGAATGTCGGCGCGTGCGAAAGCCTGCGTCGGATGCCGGATCATGTAGGCCAGAATTCGGAATTCGCTCAGCGTCAGGGTCAGCGGAATGCGGTTGCCACTCCTGTTGATGAAAACGGAGTAGCTGCCGAAATCGACTTCCAGATCGCCGAAGCGGCGAACTGTCTCGGCGCGATCGCCCTGCGTTCGGCGCAGCACCGCGCGGACGCGGGCGACGACTTCCTGGGGGTTGAAAGGTTTGACGACGTAATCATCGGCACCCAGCCGCAGGCCGCTCAGCCGGTCGATGTCGTCGGCAACTGCGGTCACCATGATGATCGGCGTCGAACCGATCTGACGTAGACGGCCAAGGACACCGAATCCGTCCAGCTTCGGTAGCCGCACGTCCAGAAGCACGATGTCCGGCTTCAGAAGTGCATGATGCTGGAGCGCGGTTTCGCCATCGGCGGCGCGAACGGTGCGAAAGCCGTCCCGCGTCAAGTAACCTTCCAGTATCTGTGCGATTGCCGGTTCATCCTCCACGATGAGAACGAGACTATTGTCCACCCTAGTGCCTGCGCCTTCCTTGTTTATCTTGCTCTGCCGCTGCGGAGCGGCACTATCGCGGACAAAATCGACTTCTGCAAATTCCAAACGGCTCCTCAGTCGTCTAAAGGCCGATTCTGAACACGGCCTTCATCCAATCTTCGCCATTTCTTGACAATCGGGTTTCACCTTGCGGTCATCCAGTTTCAGGAGATACGCATGTGGAAATTTGCATTGCAGCCTTGGAGTTCCGTTTCAGGCGGAGCGCGGCTGCGCCAGCCCGAGACAAATTTCAATGCGGACGGCGGTTTGGCCGTCCTTGGCATGCTGATCGTCTGGACAAGCTTCATCTTCGTGGTCTTTCCCAGGCTCGATCTTGCCGTCGCGCGCCTTTTCGTCCAGGGGCACTGGTTCTGGCTGGCTGAGAACCCCCAGCTGAAGGCTATCAGGGATGTCAACCGTGAGAGCCAGCCCTACATTCTCGGCCTCATGGCATTGATCATCGTAGTGCATGTTTTCCTGCCGAAGCGATTGCGATTTTGCGCCCCGCATAAGCCCCTGTTCGTGCTCCTGAGCTTTGCTGCGGGGCCATTGGCCGTGGTGCAGTTCCTGAAGGTGATAATCGGACGCGTTCGTCCGCGAGATCTCGTGGAGTTCGGCGGCAATGCGGATTTTACGCCGGTCTGGCAGTTTTCCGCAGCATGCAGCCGCAATTGCTCTTTCCCTTCGGGCGAGGCCGCTGTCGCTGCCGCCGCGCTGTCGCTGCTGGTGTTCGTGCCCATGAAATACAGGTGGGGAGCAGCCGTGGTTCTAACGCCGTGCCTGATGTTCGTTGCGTTCAATCGGGTGATATTCGGTGCTCATTTCCTGTCGGACGTGATGCTCGGCTGGCTTCTTACTGTGTTTGTCATGGCGTGGATCTGGCGCTGGGTCGACATAAATGCAAGGGTCATCGATCGCTTCTTCGCGCGCCTGGCGTCCAGGTAGGTTCAGCTCGTCGCGGCAGCGCCTTCCGTCGGAAAGATCCGGTCGCCTATTGCCCTTCAGGAAGTGCGAACGCCGATCGAATGCGTGTTGCGGATGTTAACACAACGTTTCTTCACCTTTCCTTTGATTGGGAGTTACCTATCTCCCATTGGCCGCCCGGCATGCGGGATGCGCCCGCGTAGCGGACGTAGAGGGGTTTGGGGCAAGGGGCTCGGGTGAGAATAGCGAGATGATGCTGGTGGATTGGGCACTGCGTGGTTTTGCCGATATGGATGGTCTGTGTCGAGCGCGCGAAAACAAGAGCCGCTATGAGCCCTGGATCACGCTCGCGATGGAAAGTTTCGAGCGGGAGATGTCCGTCTTTTACCGGCGTTCGCAGTTCAAGCTTGTCCGTACGACCGGCACTTGAGCAGACGGCAATCGTTGCTCGGGCGCCTGCATACGTCAGGCCTAAAATAATGCTCGCGCGCGTGCTTGCCGGCTTCGCCCACTGTGTTAGTCTGCCGCGACTTTTCCTATGCGGAGCGTCGTCAAATGGTTACCGTTCGTGAACCGATCCTGAAACCTGTCCCGATCGAAGAATTAAGGCCTACCCAGATCACGGTTGGGATGCGCGAGGTCAAGGCAAAGCGAAAAGCGTGGCGAGAGAAAGCCGAAGCCGCGGGCGACAAGGCCGGCGAGTTCCTCGGAAATCATATGATCCCGGCCATACGCGGCCCACGTGGGCGTTACTACGTCATAGACCATCATCACCTGTCTCTGGCGCTTCATCAGGAAGGTGTGAAGGATGTGTTGGTGACGACGGTCGCGGACCTCTCCCGGCTTGATCGCGAATCCTTTTGGTTCGTCATGGATTGTCACGATTGGATGCATCCCTTCGATGCGGATGGAAAGCGACGTGGCTATGAGGACATTCCGAAAAGTATCGAGGGCTTGATCGACGATCCCTATCGCTCGTTGGCGGGCGAACTGCGCCATGTCGGTGGCTACGCCAAGGATACGACTCCATTTAGCGAATTCCTCTGGGCTGACTTCCTGCGTCGTCGAGTGAAGCGTAAGGATCTGGACAAGAACTTCAATGCCGCGCTGGCGAAAGCGCTCGAGTTCGCCAAGGGACGCGATGCGGATTACCTGCCAGGCTGGTGCGGCCCAGTCGCAGAGTAATATCGTCTGCGCAGCCTCTAATCCGCTGCCGTGTTGACAGCCATTCGCCAAGCGCCTAATAGAACGTCAGCCAGTTCATCTGGCCGTAAGCGTTTGACGTCAAGCAACGCACTCAACGATCCTCGCCGGTCGGAGTGCGTTTTTTTATGCCTCCGCCGATCGAGGAAAGCCTGGAGATCATCATGGCTTTCGAATCGACAAGTGACCCGGCGCGCGGCCGCCTTCTGCTGCTGAGCGCCATTCTTTTCATTTCCTATCTTTGCGTCGGCATGTCGCTTCCTGTTGTGCCGATCTATGTCACGAGCCAGCTCGGGCTCGGTAATGCCTGGGCCGGGCTCGGCGTTGGCATCGCATTTCTTGCGACTATCCTCACGCGCGGCTATGCCGGTGGCCTGTCGGATCATCGCGGCCCCAAGGTCGCGGTCATCCGGGGGCTCGCCTTTTACGCCGCAGGCGCGCTCGCCTCGTTGGGGGCAGGGCTCCTGGGGCAAGCGCCCTGGAGCTCCTATGCGCTGCTCATTGGCGGCCGCCTGCTGATCGGTCTGGGTGAAAGCCTGGTTGCTGTCGGGGTGATTGCCTGGGGGATCGGGTTGGTGGGACCGGCGCGCTCCGGCAAGGTTCTCGCCTTGGTCGGTGCAGCAATCTACGGTGCCTTAGCCGTTGGCGGCCCCATCGGGCTGGCGTTGCTCGACCGGTTTGGCTTTTCCGGCGCCATGGCAATCGGGGCAATTCTGCCGTGCTTCGGCCTTTTGGCGATCGCGCGGCTTCCCGGGGTCGCCGCGCATCCGGGTGCTGACCGCCCACCGTTCTGGAGTGTCGTGGGCAGAGTGTGGCAGCACGGATTTATCGTGTGCCTCCAGGGCATAGGCTTTGCCGCAATCGGCGCCTTCTTCACGCTCTACTTCCTCAATCGAGGCTGGAGCTATGCCGGTTTGGGCCTGACGGCCTTCGGTGGCGGCTTCGTGCTGGTGCGTCTGCTGTTCGGCCATCTTCCCGATCGCATCGGAGGTCTTCCCGTCGCCGCCGGATCGCTCGCTATCGAAACTGTGGGGCAGTTCCTGATATGGAATGCGAGCGATCCGGGTCTTGCTCTGGTCGGTGCGTTTTTGACAGGTCTCGGGTGCTCGATGATCTTTCCCGCCATGGGTCGGGAAGTGGTGCGTCTTGTCGAGCCGCATCTGCGCGGCACTGCGCTTGGCGGCTTTTCGGCATTTCAGGATCTTGCCTATGGGCTGACAGGGCCGCTGGCCGGATTGCTTGCCGACAGGGCTGGCTATGACAGCGTGTTCCTGATCGGCATGGTTGCCGCAGCTATGGGCCTGTTGATCGCCCTTTCGCTTCTTCGAACACGGGCGACTGCATTCAGCTGATGGAAAATATGATCCCCGCCGTCCGGTCGGGGATCATTTGGTTTCGTTCAGGCGGATGCCGGCGTTCCGCTCGCCGTCACTTCGGCAGGCCAGGTGACGTAGTAGTATTTGCCGTTGAGATTGCCGAAGAACGCGTATTGCCCGGTCGGCTTGTCGATGTAGCTTCCATCGCTCGTCCTGGTCAGCCCACTGCCACCGTCGCCACGTTTCAGATGGTCCTTCAGAAAGTCGTTCCAGTTGTCCTGTTCGATCTTTGTGGGTTTTGCAGCCTTGCTGTTCTTGTCGTCGGGATTCCATGCATGGATCGCGACGCCCTTGGTCGGATCGGATACGGACAGCGTTCCGTTCTTGATGGCGGCCAGCATCGCTTGCGCCTGCTTGCCGTTAACGGGATCGTTGACGGAAGCCTTCAGCTTTGCCGTGAGCGCCTTCATGAAGTCGGTCGATGTAACGTCGTTGACGACTTTAGGTGTGGCCGGCTGAACAGCGGTCTTCGTCGTGCCGTTGTTGCGCGAGAGGCCCTCGAGAAGGGCGCTGAGCTTGTTGTTTGCGCGAGACGAGCTGATCGAGCCGCCCGTAAGCAGGCTCGAAGCCCGCGATGTTCGCGACGCGTCTTCGTCCGTCGCGTTTCCAACGCGCAGCGTCCGCAACGCAAGCTGCGTATTCAGAAGCCGCAACGAATTGATATTATTCACCATGCCGATCTCCGAGCCCCTGCTGATGGCTACCAGTATGCGTCTGGCAAAGGCTATTAGCTTCTCTGGCTTGCACGAGGCTAGCCTCTTAGACCCTGCGTTGTATTTCTCTGCCGAATGGTTCGAGTCCAGGGTGGAGGGTCTGAGTCTCACTAAGTCTTTGATGTTGAATGACGTCGCTTTTCTTCCAAGGCAAAACGTCTGTCTTTCTCATCGGAAATCTGTTTGCCTATGCAGCTGTACGCAAGTTGCCGATGGGAACTGCCAATTTCAGGCCTTGGGAAAGGACAGGCAGACCTGGAGCCCCGGCCTGCCGTCTTTCAGCGTGATTGCAGCTGAGTGCAGATCCGCTATCGCCTTGACCATGCTCAATCCCAAACCGTTGCCGGGCGTCGTGCGGCTCTTATCAAGTCGGTAGAGACGTCTGAACACCAGCTCGCGTTCTTCTTCCGGGATACCCGGCCCATTGTCCGAGATAGAGGCGAGATAGGACTGCTCCGTTGCTGCGAGGGTCACCACCATCTTGGTCCCCGCCGGGCAATGGGTGATCGCATTCTCGATCAGATTGACGAAGAGCTGGGTCAAAAGCTCGCGGTCGCCGTGGATCGCGGCTGGCGTCGGCGCCTGTAGGTTGAGTTCCAGTTTCTGTGCATTGTCCTCGGCGACATGCTCGTAGATTTCCGCCACCGAACCCATGACTTCACGCAGATCCAGAGGCTTGAAGCGGCCTTTGCCTGCGCCTGCCTCGATTTGCGAGATGCGCAGCAGCGCGCCGAATGTGGCGTCGATCCTGTCGCATTCCTCGCGGGCGTCGAGGAGCAGGCTCTCGACGGTGTCAGCCTGTCCTTGCTGCTCTAAAATCTGTTCGATCGTCATCCTCAGGCGATTGAGCGGGGTCTTCAGGTCGTGCGCGATATCCGCGCTCACCTGGCGCATGCTTTCCACAAGACCCGAGAGCCGGCCAAGCGCCTGGTTCATGTGAGTCGAAACGACATCGATATCGTCGCCGTTGCCGCGGACCGGAATGCGGCAGGCGAGGTTTCCGCCCGAGACTTCGATCATGGTGCGCTCGATGGATTCCAGCCGCCGTGTCGCCCGCCTGGCGAGCAGCGCACCTCCGACAATTGCTACAGTCACGATAAGGCCAGAGGCCCACAGGAAGCTTGCCAGGACAATATGTTCGATGGCGTCGGTCTCCCTGTAGCTCTGACCGACAAAAAGGAGATTGCCATCGACATTGCCCGCCATCACCCTGATCGGGTCGTCGCCGCTCAGTCCAAGGTCGGCTGCCGCCACGGTCGAAAGTCCCGGCTTGATTTGTGTTGTCCTGATGTTGCCTGCGAGCCTCTCTCCCCGCTTGTTCAAGAGAAGGAAGGCCTGATCGCCCGCACTCTTGAGCGCGGAATATGTATCGACAGTGGCGATGAGGTCTTCGAGATCGTTGGACGAGTAGGTCGAGGCAACGACGGAATAGGTGTCGCCCACGGATCGATCGATGGCCCGGGCAAGTTCGCGCTCCATCAGGCCGTAAGCAATGGTGCCCGCAACCAGAAGAGCCACGATGAAGAAGAGTCCGAACGATAGGGCGAGCCTGAAAGGCGTGCTGCGCAGCAACCTAGCGCGGTACATGCATGCAGTACCCGGTGTTTCGGACCGTATGGACGAGCTGGACATCGAACGGCTTGTCGATTTTCGTTCGCAGGCGGCTGATATGCGTCTCGACCACGCTCGTCTTCGGATCGAAATGGAAGTCCCAGACCCGCTCAAGCAGCATGGTCCGTGTCAACACCCGTCCTTCGGCCCGCATCAGAACCTCCAGAAGCGTGAACTCCCGGGGCTGAAGTTCGATCGACGATCCGCGCCGGCTGACTTGCCGCTTGACGACATCGAGCTCGAGATCGGCGATCCGCAGCACGGTCTTGCGATCCTGTACGGGCGGCCGTCGGGCCAACGCATTCAGCCTTGCGAGCAATTCGGAAAATGCAAAGGGCTTGGTCAGATAGTCGTCCCCGCCGGCTTCGAGCCCCTCGACCCGGTCATCGACACCGCTCATGGACGTCAGGAATATGACCGGCGTTTCGACCTTGGCCGCCCTCGCGGCCTTTACGAGCGAGAGGCCGTCCAGCCCCGGTATCATGCGATCGACAATTAGGACGTCGTACTGTTCGCGCGTTGCCTGGAACAAGGCGTCCCTGCCGTCGCGGATCACATCGCTCACATGTCCCGCTTCGCTCAGGCCGCGGGAGATGTAGTCGGCGGTCTTCCGGTCGTCCTCAACGACAAGTATTTTCATGTTTCGGCTGCGCTCCGTTGGTCGCGATACGCGCATGAATATGGCTCCGTAAGGTGTCAGCAGCCTGAACGAGTGCTTACGGATCCGTAAGAAACGGACCGGTCCCGCCCCGGCATTTCTTACGAAACGGTATGGTCGCGGCAAAGGCCATGTATGAGAGGCTCTTTAGAAGGAATGGCGTCGGCATCGCAGCAAATGTGGTCCGCTGATCAAACTGAGACTGCAAGTTTTTAACAGGAGCCATTCCCATGAACACTTTTAAAGCCGCTCGACGTGTCAGCCTTGCTGCCCTGCTCGCCCTTGCGACGTTGCCCATTGCCGCTCACGCTGCAGCGCCTCGCCCTTGCGAAGATGTCCTCAAGGAAATGCGCGCGGCAAAATCAACCGCCAAGCTCAGCGTCGACGACAAGGCGAAGGTCGATGCGCTGGAGGCAAAGGCCGTCGAACGTTGCAATGCCGACGATGACCGGCGCGCCGACGGTTTCCTCGACGACGCTATGAAGCTGATGAAAAAGTGACCCTGGTCAGCGAGGCACAAGCAACATGACCCAGCAATTTCTAGCAAGCGCGGAGCCGCGTTTGAACAGGGTTCCGCGCGTCACGATCGATTTCTGGCTGATCAAGCTATTGGCGGTGACGATGGGTGAAACCGCGGCTGATTATCTCGCCGTCAACATGGGGCTTGGCCTTACGCTGACCTCGCTCATCATGGCTGTGGTGCTGGTCGGCGTGCTCGCCGTCCAGCTTCTGCAGGAGCGTTATGTCCCCTGGTCCTATTGGATCGCGGTGGTGATGATCAGCGTCGTCGGAACGTTGCTGACCGATAATCTCTCGGACAATCTCGGCGTTCCGCTGGCCGCTTCGGCTATCGGCTTCAGCATTGCGCTCGCCCTTACCTTCTATGTTTGGTGGAGTAAGGAAGGGACCTTGTCGATTCACTCGATCTACACGGCCAGGCGCGAGCAGTTCTATTGGCTGGCCATTCTCTTTACCTTCGCGCTCGGGACGGCGGTTGGCGATCTGATCGCGGAGCAGTTCGGCTTCGGCTACATCACGACCGGCCTGCTCTTTGCAGGCGTGATCACGGCAGTGGCGATCGCCTATTTCGGCTTCAGGCTCAATGCCATCCTGGCATTCTGGGTGGCCTATATCTTCACCCGGCCGCTCGGTGCCTCCTTTGGCGATTATCTCTCGCAACCCGCAGAATATGGTGGCCTCGGTTTCGGCACCGTCTACACAAGCTGCCTGTTCCTGATCGCCATCGCAGCAACCGTCATCTACATGACAGTCAACTATCAGCCGGAAACATCGATCGAAGGCTAGGTGACTTTCCGTGAGATCGGGCAATCAGCCCGATCTCACGGAGCAGCGTCAGATATCGCCGAATGCTGCGAGAATGCGCACCCAGGACCGAATTCCCTTTTGAAAGCTCGACAGATCGTATTTTTCATTCGGACTGTGGACGCGGTTGTCGAAGCGGGCAAAGCCGACCAGGAGCGCATCGCAGCCAAGACGGCGCTTGAACTCTCCGATGATCGGAATCGACCCGCCGGTTCCGGCCAGCGCCGCCTCGCGTTGCCACTCGGTCGTCAGGGCTTCCAATGTCTTGCGCAGGAATGGGCTGTCGAGCGGCATGATCGTTGCCGGCGACAGGCCGTGATCCTTGAAGCTGACCGAGCAGTCGGCCGGAATGCGAGCGCGCACATGGGCCTGAAAGGCGTCGCGGATGGCGATCGGATCCTGGCCCTCGACCAGGCGGAAGGAAATCTTGGCGCTCGCCTTGGCCGGGATGACCGTCTTGAAGCCGGTGCCCGCATAGCCGCCGCTCATCCCATTGATTTCGCAGGTCGGGCGCGCCCAGATCTGTTCGAGAATGGAGCGACCCTTCTCGCCCGCAGCAATGCTGAGGCCGACATCGCGAAGGAAGCCTTCCTCGTCGAAGGGCAGCGCCTGCCATTGCCGGCGAACTGCCTCAGGCAGCTCGCGCGTGCCGTCATAGAAGCCGGCAATGGCGACGCCGCCGTCCGGCGTGCGCAGGCTGGAAACGATGTCGGAAAGGACCTGCAGCGGATTGCGGGCGGCATTGCCGAACATGCCGGAATGCAGGTCGCGATTGGCACAGCTGATCTCGATCTCCTGGCCGACCATGCCGCGCAGCATGGTCGTGACGGCCGGCGTATCGCGATCCCACATGTCGGTATCGCAGACGAGGACAGTATCCGCCTTCAGCTCCGCCGCCGTCTTGTCGAGAAAGGGAGCAAGGCTCGGGCTGCTCGCCTCTTCCTCGCCCTCGAACAGCATGCTGACCTGTATTGGCAGGCTGCCTGTCACCGCCTTCCAGGCGCGGCAGGCTTCAACGAAAGTCAGTAGCTGCCCTTTGTCATCGGATGCGCCGCGGGCAACGATGGCGGTGTCACCGTTTTCCAGCGGTTGCAATGTCGGTTCGAAGGGATCGGTATCCCAAAGAGCCAGCGGATCGACGGGCTGCACATCGTAGTGACCATAGAAGAGCACATGTGCTCCTGACGCCGCCTTATCATGGCCGACGACCATCGGATGGCCGGTCGTGTCACGCACCGAGGCGTCGAAACCGATAGCGCTCAGCTCCGCGGAAAGCCATTCTGCGGCCCGGCGGCAATGATCGCCATAGGCAGGATCCGTTGAAATGCTGGGAATGCGGATAAGCTCAAATAGCCGCTCCAGGCTTTCGTCGATAGTGCGGTCGACATGAGCCAGAACGGCGTTGATCTGATCGGTCGCAGGCTTCGGCATCGGTCGTTTCCCGTCTTATATTTCGCGTCCTGTCAGGTGCAGGCAGCGGATCATGCAAGGAAACGACCTCCACTTCAAATGTTTAGAACGATCGTGCACAATCGGAATCAATGGCTGATTGCGCAGCTGTGATCCTGCACGTCTTCGCCCCCCATACCCGGACGGGCGATGTCCGTGAGCACGATAAAACCCGGGCCGTCGGCAAAATCGGCACCGACCACGACGAGGTTATGGTCACCCATTTCCTTGGCGGGATCCTTCAATGTCTTTGCGAGCGCCAGGAACGGATTGAAATCGCCCAGCGTGTCGCCCTTGACCCGTAGCGCCGTGAACTGATGTCCGGCGATAGTATCGGGAAGGGGCGCCCAATCCGTGCCGACACGGTCCGCATCCGCCTTCAAGGCAGCCCTGGCGTCGGCGCTGAGGCAGTCGACGTGGATGTGCAGCTGGTTCTGCGAGCGGGCCTGCTGTGCGTTGACGGCAAGGCTCAAGCCATCCCGCGGGACGGCGTGCGGCAGGCGTGCATTGACATTGACCCGCTCGGTCCAGGCGTCAGCGAAGAAATTATGCGTCGCGGGATCGAGGAGAGTGGCGCTTTCCATGCCGGTGATCTTGTCGGTAGGGATCAGCAGAACCTGCGCGATACCTCTCAAGTCCTTGAGGATCGCATAATGTTCGCCGGTGTTCACCGAGAGGCAAGGCGCAGTCTGGACGACGCATTTGTCATGCACGATCTTCCACAACACGTCGGAATCGGCAAAGGCGGGAGCGAAGAGGAGGGGAAGAAAGGAGGCGGTAAGGGCCGTGACGCGGCGGGAGACTGTCATGCACAAAGGTTCCCTTGTTCAAATAGCTCGGGCATTCCTCGAGATTGCCTGAAACATAATCCGGGCCTGTGAGGTGGTTATGACGGCAAGGCGCGTGATAAGCCAGAAGAGATGACGGTATCGACGTTGCAAGCGGTCGATTTCAGTTTCGCATCATTCTGGCTTAAGGGCGCTTTCAGCTTGGTTGCCTAAATGGCAAGAGCCGGGGAAAACCATGCCTTGCCTTAGGACGGAAGGGTTGCCGTCATGTCGAAGTCTGCAACCATTTCAAATGCCGGGGACGAGGTGTTCATAACGCTCGAACGCCGCAATCCAGCAGCAGAGCGAAAAGATCAGGAGCTTAAAATGGGTATCGGAAAGCTGATTGAAGAAGTCGCAGGTGCTGTCGCCGCAGAAGACGCCGTAGGCGCTGTCGACCCGAATGCAGGCATCCTGACGAAGGCTGCCGCTGCTGTCGCGGGTTTTGAGGGCGTGAACAAGCTGACGGACGTGCTGAAGGAAAAAGAAGAGCAGCCGGCCGCCGACAATAGTGGCGATCAAAACGGCTAACTACCGAGAGCTGCTTTTTCGCTACGCGGATTTCCAATCTGGATTCGAGAGCCGGGCCTGTCCCGGCTTTCTGCCTCCGCGAGTTTGTCTCAGCGCCCGAAGAGCTTCCAGTGCCCCTCGGAAATCACCTCGACGGCACCGTCCACCACCTTGATAGCTGTTTCGTCGTCGACTGCGTAGCCCGGCACCGGCAAGCGCGCGGCCCATTTCTCCGCGTCGTCCATGGTGTTCTCCGGGCACGCGGGATTGTCCAGATGCGGGAAGATCGAGAAGTCGACCATGCCAAGCGCGCTATCGCCCCCGGCGGCCGACTTCCAGCCTACGAACTCTTCACCGACATGCGGAGCCATTACCATGCTGCCGGCGCTCAATCCCACATAAACAGTCTTGCTGAGTGATGGGAACAGATCCGCCAGGCCGGACTGAAGCATCCAGTGGTGCAGATAAAGGACGTCACCGCCGCATACCAGCAGGGCATCGGTGTCCTGGACCAAGGGGATCCAGTTCTTCTCGTCGATGCTGGGCAGTGCGGTCAGCTCGAGCATTCCAACGGACTTCCATCCCAGCTCGACCATGGGCGTTGGCGTCTGGCCGGCGATCTGTCGCCACGTCATGACCGCGGTTCTCGGCAGCATGCCGTACATCGCGGTTGGGATGCACAGGGCGGTGGACTCCTCGATGGGTTTGCCCAGCATGTCGACGAGTGTGTTGCGAATGCTCCGGTTGCTGACGCCGCCGGAGGTGAGGAGAAGCTTCATCGCGCCTTCCTTGTCCATCGAGAGCCGGGGTGAGCCACGGCAAGGTGTGGAAGCTTTCAAACGCTGTCGCGCTTGTCGCGGGTGAGTTAATCACGGTGAACTGCCCGCCACAAGGGGCGGTTCGGCTGATGAAAGCCGGCTATTACCTCCTGTCTCGAGCGCGCCAAACCGCTCGAAAAGCCGGAAAAACGCGCAGGAGCCGATCAGGGCTTGACGAAACAGCGCCAGACATTAATTTAAACGGAGGCGCCTCCGTTTACGCGCGGCGTCTTTCGTTTCCTAGTTTTGATGAGCGCCGCGTTCGCGAAGCAAGCCACCGGCCTCGTCTTCCTGAAAATATCCTATAGCAACCGGTAGACCGTCGAATAGATTATTCTAGATCTCGTACGGCTGATCTTCGTGACGATGGCAGGAGCTTATCATGACACGAACCATTCATATTGCACTTGATATCAACGGACAGCGCCACGAACTCGATCTCGAGCCGCGTGTGACCTTGCTGGATGCGCTGCGTGAGCATCTTTCACTGACCGGCACCAAGAAGGGGTGCGATCAGGGCCAGTGCGGCGCCTGCACCTGCCATGTTGACGGCAAGCGCGTGCTTTCCTGTCTGACGCTTGCGGCGCAGGCCGAAGGGCGTGCAATCACGACAATCGAGGGAATCGTCGGCGAGGCCGGGGATCTGCATCCCGTGCAAGCGGCGTTCATCGAGCATGACGCCTTCCAGTGCGGCTATTGCACGCCAGGCCAGATCATGTCGGCGGTCGCCTGCATTCGCGAGGGACATGCCGGTTCCGATGCTGAGATCCGTGAATACATGTCCGGCAATCTCTGTCGGTGCGGAGCCTATAACAGCATCGTTGCGGCGGTGCGCCAGGCTGCGGAGGTGGCGTAATGCGAAGCTTTTCGTATGTGCGGGCAAACTCCGCAACTGATGCCAGCCAGGCGGCGCAACAAGCCGGCGCGATGCTGCTTGCCGGCGGCACGACTTTGCTCGACCTCGCCAAATGCGGCGTGACCGAGCCGGAGACTGTCATCGACATCACGCATCTTTCCGGCATGGGCGGCATCACCGTCGATGCCGCCGGCGCCACGATCGGTGCGCTTGCGAGGATGAGCGAGGTCGCAGATCACCACGATATTCGGCTGGCTTTCCCGGCAGTTTCGGAATCGCTGTCGCTTGCTGCCTCGGCGCAGCTGCGCAACATGGCTACCATCGGGGGCAACCTCCTGCAGCGGACGCGGTGTTCCTATTTCCGCGATCCCAGCGCCTTTCCCGCCTGCAACAAACGAAATCCCGGCTCCGGCTGCGCGGCAATCGGCGGCGTCACGCGCAATCATGCTGTACTCGGAACGAGCGAGGCTTGCATCGCTTCTTATCCTGGCGATCTGGCCGTGGCTCTCGTCGCTTTCGATGCGGTGGTCGAGACGGGCAATCGCAAGATTGCTGTTGACGATTTCTTTCTCATTCCCGGTACTACGCCGAACAAGGAAACGGTTCTTCAGCCCGGCGAGATCATCACCGCGATCACCATTCCGGTGTCTGCCGCTGCCCGGAACTCGACCTACATCAAGGTTCGGGATCGGCAATCCTACGAATTCGCCGCCGCAAGTGCTGCCGTCGGCCTGGAACTGGAAGCGGATGGCAGGACCGTCCGTGATATTCGCGTCGCGCTCGGTGGCGTCGCCACCAGACCTTGGCGCGCGCGTGACGTCGAACAGGCGCTTGCCGGCAAGGTACTGAGCGCCGAGCTCGTGGAAAAAGCCAGCCGTCTTGCGATGGAGGGCGCCGTTTCTCACGCCGGCAACCGCTACAAGATCGAACTTGCGCCGCGCGTTGTCGCCCGCGCCATTCTGAAGATGGGAGGTCTGGCATGACCATGATGGAACCACGCAAACATGGCGATGCTTCCGACGGCACGGTCGGCGGCCGCCAGTCGCGCTTCGAAGGTAATATGAAGGTGACGGGAACGGCGACCTATGCGCTGGAATACCCTGTCGAAAACCTCGCCTACGCCGTTCTCGTGCAGAGCACGATCCCGGCCGGCCGTGTCGTGAAAGTCGATGTCTCGGCAGCGCTCGCCATGCCGGGCGTTCTTCTGACCCTGACGCCGGAAGATGATCTCGGTCTCAAGCTTTCCGCCGACTGGGGCGGCAACAAGCCGGTCGACGGCCCTTACTATCCGCTGCCGCGCGACGTGCAGTTCAACGGCCAATCGATCGCCGCTATCGTGGCGGAAAGCCGCGAGCAGGCGACAGAGGCGGCCAAGCTGGTACGTGTTACCTATGAGGCGAGCGAGCATGTCGCCGATCTCAACGATCCGAATGCCGGCGAGGGCAAGCTTGTGGAGCCGCTTTCGATCGCCTGGGGTGATGCCGAGGCGGCGCTTGCGGCATCCCCGATCAGGATCGAAGCCGAATATTCCACGCCGCGCGAATATCACGTCGCGATGGAGCCGCACGGCCTGACGGCGAAATGGGATGGCGATCAGCTGACGATCTGGGAACCAAGCCAATGGTCGCACGGCATGGCGCGCATGTATTCCGAATGGTTCAACATGCCCTATGAAAATGTTCGGATCATCTCGCCCTTCATCGGGGGTGGTTTCGGATCGAAAGGGCAGCCGCTCGCCTTTGGTGCCGTTGCGATTGCAGCTGCAAGAAAGCTCGGCCGACCCGTCAAACTCCCGGTCACCCGGCCACAGAACTTCACGAGCTATGGCGGACGCGCCGGAACCAGACAGAAGATCGCGCTTGGCGCAACGGAAGACGGCGTCCTGCAGGCGATCGTCCACCGCGGCGCAAGCGAGACCTCGGTCTATGCCGACTGGCCCGAGCAAACGGGTGCGGCAACGTCCATCCTCTACAAGGTCGAGAACTTTTCGTCGCAGCATCGCATCGTGCCGGTTAACAGCGTCACGCCCGGCGCCCTGCGTGGCCCGGGCAAGAACCCCAGCGCCTACGGCATCGAATGCGCTATCGAGGAACTCGCCTATAGGCTCGGCATGGATCCGCTCGAGCTCAGGCTAAAAAACTATGCCGATCATGACTACCAGTCCGGCAAGCCCTGGTCGACGCGCCGGCTCCGCGAAGCCTTGACCGAGGGCGCCGAGGCCTTCGGCTGGTCGCGGCGCACCCACGCCCCGCGCTCGATGCGCGAAGGCAAGACGTTGATCGGCTGGGGCATCGGCTGCGGCACCTTCCCGGTCATCCGGGCGCCGAGCGAGGCCATGATCCGCATTCTCGCCAATGGTCGTGTGGAAGTTGTCAGCGGTGCCATCGACATGGGGCAGGGGACCTATACGATCCTTGCCCAGAGTGCTGCGGAGGTCTTTGGCATTCCGGTGGATCAGGTCGAAGTCCATCTCGGCGATTCACGTCTGCCCGGTTCGGCGATCGCAGGCGGCTCGATGCTTGCCGGCTCGATCATGGGAGCAGTTCACAAGGCTGCCGTCGCTGCCCGTGACGAGCTTATCGGTCTTGCGCTGAGCGATGCCAATTCGCCGTTCCGCGATACGGGTGCGAACACGC
>NZ_JAELTU010000100.1 GCF_016429015.1 Rhizobium sp. ASV20 | reverse complement strand
CACGCGCCGCCTCCAGCGCTGCCTGCGGCGCCGGGTAAGACGGCTGTCCGACTGCCATCGAAATGACCAGGTGTCCGGCCTGACGCCGCCGCGTCGCCTCGGCAAGCACATCCATGGCGTGGAAAGGTTCGACATCACTGCGCTTGGATAGGGAAAACAAGATCAATTCTCTCTTCGGTCGGATCGTCGTGCGACATTTGCCGCAATATCGGAGCGTTCACAATCCTGCGATTGCGGCTTTGCCGTGAAAATTCCTGTTTCTGGAAATAAGCATGCGCCGTAGATTGCGATCCATATATGCCGATGTTAACTCGGCGATGATATGCCGCATCCGAGAATGACCTCTCCGCATGATTCAAACGAGGACCCAATGACCTTTTCTTTCAAGAGCCTGCTGACGGTTTCGGCGATTGCCCTCACAGCATCCTTCGCCGCGATCCAGCCCGCCGCCGCGCTGGACGACCAGCAGAAGAAGGAAATCGGGGATTTCATCAAGGAATATCTCGTCGAGCATCCGGAAGTGCTGCTTGATGCGCAGGCAGCGCTTGAAAAGAAGCAGGACGAGGCCCGCATCACCCAGTCGGCGCAGGTAATCGCCCAGAACAAGGACGAGATCTTCAATTCGAAAAGCGATGTGGCCATCGGCAATCCGAAGGGCGATATCACCGTCGTCGAGTTCTTCGACTATAATTGCACCTACTGCCGGCATGCGCTCGGCGACATGGACAAGCTGCTGCAGCAGGACAAGAATGTGCGTTTCGTCCTGAAGGAATTCCCGATCCTCGGTCAGGATTCGGTGGCTGCGTCGCGGGTTTCCAGCGCATTCCGCCTGCTCGCGCCCGAAAAATATGCAGAATTCCATCACAAGCTGCTCGGTAGCGACGGCCGCGCCTCCGAGGATAGTGCCATCGATGTCGCTACCTCGCTCGGTGTCAGCGAAGCGGCTATCCGCGCCGAAATGGCAAAGGCACCGAACACCGCCATGATCAAGGCCACCTACCAGCTTGCCTCCGACCTCAATGTCAACGGCACACCCGCCTATGTCATTGGTAACGAGATGATTTCCGGCGCTATCGGCCTCGATGCCCTCAAGGAAAAGATTGCCAACGTCCGCAGCTGCGGCAAGACGAGCTGCTGAACCGCGCGATATCCGGCTCCAGCAATGACGAGAGACTGTCTTTCCGCATTTTTCGGAGCCATAAAACGGCGTCGCGACATCCCGCGGCGCAAAAATGCCAAAATCGCGGCGTTTCCACACCTAGAGACGCGCAACCTACGATCCGGGGCTTTCCTATGAGGCCTCGGGAGTCTATAGGTTGCGCTGTACTTTGACGGAACCACTGATGGCGCAAACTATTTTTGTCCTCAACGGACCCAATTTGAATGCTCTCGGCAAGCGCGAGCCGGGCATCTATGGCGGCAAGACGCTCCAGGATATCGAAGCAGACTGCAAGTCCGTGGGCGAGAGCCTGGGCTTTATCATCGATTTCCGCCAGAGCAATCACGAAGGTGTGCTGGTCGACTGGATGCACGAGGCGGGCGACAAGGCTGCGGGCGTTGCCATAAATCCAGGCGCTTATGGTCACACGTCGATCGCATTGCACGATGCTATTCGCGCCATTTCCATTCCCGTGGTGGAGGTGCACATCTCCAATATCCACGCACGCGAAGAGTTCCGGCACAAATCGATGATCGCGCCCGCTGCAAAGGGCATGATCTGCGGTTTCGGACCTCATAGTTACATCCTGGCGCTTCAAGCGCTGAAATCCATCACCCAATAACAAAAATACAGGGCAAGAAATCCAATGGCTGAAAAGAAATCGGGTATCGACCAGGCGCTGATTCGCGATCTCGCCAACATTCTCAACGACACCGATCTGACCGAGATCGAAGTCGAACAGGAAGATCTGCGCATTCGTGTGTCTCGCGCAGGCAACACGCAGTATGTTCAGGCGCCGATCGCGGCTCCCGTTGCATATGCGGCTCCGGCAGCAGCTGCTGCCACGCCGGCTGCTGCTGCTCCGGCAGGCAAGACCCGCAATCCGGACAACGTCGTCAGCGCGCCGATGGTCGGCACGGCTTACCTCGCACCGGCTCCCGGTGCGGCTTCGTTCATTCAGGTCGGCGCAACCGTCAAGGAAGGCCAGACGCTTCTGATCATCGAAGCCATGAAGACGATGAACCAGATCCCTGCGCCGAAGTCCGGCACGGTAACCGAGATCGTCGTTCAGGACGGAAGCCCTGTCGAGTACGGCGAAGCCCTCGTAGTCATCGAGTAAGCCCATGCCAATGATTTCGAAGATTCTCATAGCCAATCGCGGAGAGATCGCTCTGCGCGTGCTGCGTGCCTGCAAGGAGCTCGGCATTGCGAGCGTCGCGGTGCACTCCACCGCCGATGCCGACGCGATGCATGTACGGCTTGCGGATGAGAGCGTTTGCATCGGCCCGCCGCCGTCGCGCGAAAGCTATCTCAACATCCACCAGATCGTTGCCGCCTGTGAGATCACCGGCGCCGACGCCGTTCATCCCGGCTATGGTTTCCTTTCGGAAAATGCAAAGTTCGCCGATATTCTCGAGGCGCACGGCATTACCTTCATCGGCCCAACGGCGGAACATATCCGCCTGATGGGTGACAAGATCACCGCCAAGACCACGGCGCAGCAGCTCGGCATTCCGGTCGTTCCGGGTTCCGACGGCGAAGTGAAAACGGAAGCGGAAGCGCTGAAGACGGCGCGAGAGATCGGTTATCCGGTGCTCATCAAGGCAACCGCCGGCGGCGGCGGCCGCGGCATGAAGGTTGCCCGCACGGAAGAGGATCTGATCGAGGCGTGGTCAACGGCACGTACGGAAGCCGCTGCCGCCTTCGGCAACGAATCCGTCTACATGGAAAAATACCTCGGCAAGCCGCGCCATATCGAAATCCAGGTATTCGGCGACGGCGAAGGTAATGCCATCCATCTCGGCGAACGCGATTGCTCGCTGCAGCGCCGTCACCAGAAGGTGTGGGAAGAAGCCAACTCTCCGGCTCTCAATGTCGAACAGCGCATGAAGATCGGCCAGATCTGCGCTGACGCCATGATGAAGCTGAAGTATCGCGGTGCCGGCACCATCGAATTCCTCTACGAAAACGGCGAGTTCTATTTCATTGAAATGAACACCCGTCTGCAGGTCGAGCATCCGGTTACGGAAGCCATTACCGGCATCGACCTCGTGCATGAACAGATCCGTGTCGCTTCCGGCGGCGGTCTTTCGATGACGCAGGATGAAGTGCACTTCCATGGCCACGCCATCGAATGCCGCATCAATGCCGAAGATGCCCGCACCTTCGTCCCCTCGCCCGGTACGATCACGCATTTCCATGCGCCTGGCGGCCTTGGTGTCCGCATCGATTCCGGCGCCTATCAGGGTTACAGGATCCCCCCCTACTACGACAGCTTGATCGGCAAGCTGATCGTTCACGGCCGGACCCGCGTCGAATGCATGATGCGTCTGCGTCGCGCGCTCGATGAGTTCGTTGTCGACGGCATCAAGACGACCCTGCCGCTGTTCCAGGATCTGGTTTCCAACCAGGATATCGCCAATGGCGATTACGATATCCATTGGCTGGAAAACTACCTGGCCAAGACCTCGGCCTAACTGTGCCCGGAGCGCGCGGCAAACGTCCCGGCGTTACCCCGGAGATCTTGCTGCGCGCCTATTCCATCGGGCTTTTCCCGATGGCAGAATCGGCTGACGACCCCGAAATTTTCTGGGTCGAGCCGGAGCTGCGGGGGATTATCCCGCTCGATACGTTCCACATATCCAAGAGCCTGGCAAAGAAGATCCGTCAGAAGCCCTTCGATATCCGCTTCAATACGGATTTCGAAGGCGTGATAGCGGCCTGTGCCGAACAGACGAGCGGTCGACCGAGCACCTGGATCAACGACACCATTCGGTCGCTTTACGGCATTCTCTATCATCTCGGTCACGCGCATTCTGTCGAGGCATGGGAGGGTGACACGCTGGTCGGGGGGCTTTATGGCGTCTCGCTAGGTTCGGCCTTCTTCGGCGAGAGCATGTTCTCGCGTCGCACGGACGCTTCCAAGATCTGCCTCGTGTACCTGGTCGAGCGCCTGCGGCAACGCGGCTTCACTCTGCTGGACACTCAGTTCACGACCGAACACCTGAAGACGTTCGGTGCGATCGACATGCCGAAGGACGACTACGCGAGGATACTCGAAAAAGCGATGGAATCGCCCAATCTGAGCTTTTTTAACGGTTGATATTCTCTTCAGGCGAATTGATTCCCATCAAGATCGCCCTAAGTTCGCCTCGACATCCGGAGGTAGAATATTGAAGAACCATCTTGCAATCGTCGCTCTCGCGGCTTGGGCCTTGGCAACGCAGGCCGATGCCAAATCTTTTCACGACATGTTCGGGGTCGAACCTCCGGCCGGGCCGCAGGGTACGGTGCTGAAGCAGCTGGACTTCCAGCAAGGCGCGATCAAGCTCTCCTCGGCAAATGCAACGCTGAACGTTTCGGATCAGTTCTACTATCTCAGTCCGAATGACGCCAGAAAAGTACTTGTGCAGCTCTGGGGCAATCCCGAGAATGCTGCAGGCTCCACTCTCGGCATGATCTTTCCGGCAAAATACTCTCCGATCGACCAACAGTCATGGGGCGCGCTGATCGATTATGAGGCCAGCGGCCACGTCTCTGACGACGATGCAGCCGAGACGGATTACAATGCTCTGCTGAAGCAGATTCAGGATGCCATCAAGGAGGAGAATCCAGAACGCGAGCAACAAGGCTACGATCCGATCACCCTCGTCGGCTGGGCTGAACCACCGCATTACGACAAGGCGAGCCATGCCCTCCACTGGGCCCGTGACCTGATCTTCGGCAAGGATGCGAACGGCGAGCATACGCTGAACTATTCCGTCCGCGTTCTCGGGCGCGAGGGCGTCACCGAGCTTGAGTTCATTGCCGGCCTCAACCAGCTGCAGCAGATCAACACTGCTATTCCGAACGTCATCAATACCGTGCAATACGACAGTGGCAAACGCTATGCCGATTTCGTCAACGGCGACAAGATCGCGGCATACAGCATGGCGGGTATGATCGCAGCCGGCGCCGGCGTGAAGATCGCGGCGAAGCTCGGATTCCTTGCCATCGTTCTCGGCTTCTTCAAGAGTTTTGGCGTAGCCCTCCTCGCGCTGAAGAAGGGACTGATTGTCGTCCTTGCCGGCGTGGTCGCGGCCGGACGCAAGATTCTCGGCCTGTTTCGCCGCAAGGAAAAGACGGACATCGAAAACAATCCCTGACTGAAGCCTCGGGGGCTTCAAACTCAGGTTGTTATTTGCTATCGCTCCCTGCGAAGAGCGTTGGCACGTAGAGGTCCCACTTTGCCTTTGTAAATACCGGTCTCATCCAGTTTCACCCAGTGCGTCGAGGCGGCGAGCCGCCCAGCGTATACTTATGTCCATCGGGTGGTGGCCTGAGACCGGTTTGGCATTGTCACAACGCGCCTTGTGCAGCCTATTGCTGTCTCAGCTCTTCAGCCGTCCCGCAACATCGCCATACCGTGCCCTGATGGGCTTATCTCGCTGCCAGCTTGGTGGACTTCCAGACGGAAGACCAAGACGGTATGTGCAATATTCTTCGGGTCCGATGGACCATTTCTCCCCAGACTGCGCCGCAGCCGTGGATCGCCTGCAGTACTTGTGGCGGCTCCAGGCCCTTCAAGTCGAGCGGTAAGGTCAGGCTCAACGCTAATGGCAGAAAACTCGATGCCTGGCTCATCTACAAATGCGCGGATTGCGACAAGACCTGGAACCGAACGCTTTTCGAGCGCAAGAACCTCCGCGACCTTGACTCCGCCACGCTGGAGGCACTGCAGCGCAGTGATCCTGGTTGGGTGCGCAAACGGGAATTCGATGTCGAAGGCCTGAAACGGAAGACGAAGCGCATCGATGAACCGCCAGATGCAAACGTTTCAAAGGAAAAAGTGAGTGAGGCGAGTAGCTGGGCGATCCTGGAAATCGAAATGATCGCGGAATTTTCGGCCAACCTCCGCCTCGATCGCTTACTTGCGTCAGAACTGGCGATCTCGCGCTCAAGGCTCCAAACCCTCCACGAGGGAGGCAAGCTGAAGGCTCACCCGGATCACAACGGCTTCCTGCGCAACAGGGCCAAAGACGGCACGAGGATTATCCTCGACCTGTCTGATGCCATCGATCGGTGCGCGATCGGAAACGCGGCAACCAATCCCGAGAGATCATAAAAATCCCCTGCAGGAGCGAAGCTTCTGCAGGGGGCTATTCTAGCGGAAAATTCTGAAATAGATCACTTAGTGCCGGCTGCATCCGGCGCCGGGACGTCAGACTTCTGCTTGCACTCTTTCAACCAGACGTCATAGATCGGGTGCTCGACGGCATTGAGGCCGGGGCTGTCTGCAAACATCCAGCCCGTGAAAATACGGCGGATGCGGCGATCTAGAGTAATTTCATCGACTTCGACGAAGCCATCAACCTTCTGCTGCTCGGTATCATCTCGTGAATAGCAGGCGCGCGGCGTCACCTGAAGCGCACCGAACTGCACGGTTTCATTGACATAGACGTCGAAAGTGGTGATGCGGCCGGTGATCTTGTCGAGACCCGAGAACACGGCGACCGGATTGGCGATACGGGCCGCCTCGGCGGATGGGGCCGACATGATGCCGACCAAGAGAGCGACGCCTGCTCCCGATATTGCACGCAAAGAAGCGCTCCGCGTGAAAACCGTCATATCCGCCAATCTCCGCTTGGTCTCGGTCAAAGCGCCGAGCATGAGCCGGCTTATGTCGCGCCTAAAGCCAAATTGTGGCCAAAGGACGAGCCGGCCCTTTCGTGCTCAGTTACCGGGGGTCCAGGCGTCGTAATCGCCGGTCACGCGCGGACGCTCGCCGGCAACGGCCAGTGAGCCCGGCGGACGGTACGCCTGTGGCGTGCCCGTCTGGTTGGCTCGGTGATCCTTCTGCCATTCCTTGGCGACGTAGTTGTCCTTGCTTGGCGGAACGTCGGTGCGGTGATGCATCCAGCCGTGCCAGCCCGGAGGAATGGACGAGGCTTCTGCATAACCCTTATAGATCACCCAGCGCTTGGGAAGACCGTAGGAAGACATGCCGCCTTCATAATAGACATTGCCGAATTCATCCTCGCCAACGCGCTTGCCAAAACGCCAGGTCGCAAAGCGCGTCCCCATTGTCTGACCATTCCACCAGGTGAAGGTTTGTACGATGAAATTCCACATGTCTTTTCCTCGATACCCGCTGAAAGGCGAGCGATACCAGAATTCAGTCGTTTGCTTATGCCGCCACCGAACCGGCTTGTCCAGTGATTCCAGCAGGCAAACTGGTTCATTTCAATGTCATCTTGAAGCCGAGATGCGTCGGCTTGAACCCCAGCCTCTCATAGAAGCGATGAGCGTCCTTGCGAACCGCATTCGAGGTCAATTGCACCATCCTCAGGCCGCGGCGTTTCGCCTCATCGATGCAGAAATTGATCATGGCGGCGCCGATCCCCTGCCCGCGCAGATCCGTCCGTGTTTGTACGGACTCGATTATCATGGCGGAAGATCCCCTAGCATGCAGCGAGGTCACAACGATCGTCTGGAACGTGCCGACGATCTCACCACCAAGTTCGGCAGCATAGAGCGTCTGGCCGGAAGTTTCAGCAATAGCGCGAAATGCACGCAAATATTCGTCGTAAGCAGATGGGTCGTTCGTATCGCCATGTCCGCCCATGGCGTCGGCGGCAAAAAGATCGATCAGGGAAGGAAGATCGGATTCCTTCGCTTCGCGAATTGCTAACCGGGCACCTTCCATGAACGATCTCGCCTATTCTTTCAGTGCCCTGCCAGCGGCTTCTCGAATATCAGCGTCGGCATGCCCGATCGCCCCTGCCCGCTATTGTCCGAACGGCCGACTTCGACAAAGCCGTGGGCCTTGTAGAAGGCAATCGCCGGCTCGTTTTGCGGATCGACTTCCAGCCGCATGATCTCAGCATCAGGAAAGCAGGTTTCCAGCTCCGCGAATATATCGCGGCCGATTCCCTCGCGCTGATGGCGTGGGCTGACATAGAGCATGTAGAGCATGACGGTTTTCGTCATCTCCTTGGACATGGCGGCATAGCCCATGCCGCCGATCGCCCGGCCGTCATCGGCCACCAGGAATTCGGAATTCTTGTTTGCCAGCCGCGCTTTCAGCGAGGCCGGCGAATGCCAGGAGGCGTGCAGCTCGCTCACCTTGTCCGGGCCGTAGATCCGGTCGTAGGTCGCATGCCAGGTCTCGCCCAGCAGAGCACGGACCTTTTCCAGGTCCTGCTCGCCGGCAGTGCGCACGAAGAACACCGACTATTCCTCTTCGATGCCGAGCTTGGCCTTGACCAACGCCTGGACGGCTTGCGGGTTGGCCTTGCCGCCGGTCGACTTCATCACCTGGCCGACGAACCAGCCGGCAAGCGCCGGCTTAGCCTTGACCTTGGCGACCTGATCCGGGTTGGCGGCGATGATCTCGTCCACGGCCTTTTCGATCGCGCCGGTATCGGTCACCTGCTTCATGCCGCGGGCTTCGACGATTTCGGCGGGGTCGCCGCCCTCGTTAAGCACGATTTCGAAGACATCCTTGGCGATCTTGCCGGAGATGGTTTCGGCCTTGATGAGGTCGATGATCGCACCGAGCTGGGCGGGCGAAACCGGAGTCTCTTCAATATCTTTGCCCGATTTGTTCAGAGCACCCAGCAAGTCGTTGATGACCCAGTTGGCCGCCATCTTGCCGTCGCGGCCGGCGGCAACGGCTTCGAAGTAATCTGCAATCGCCTTTTCCGAGACCAGCACGGATGCGTCGTAGATCGAGAGGCCGAGTTCGCGAACGAAACGCTCCTTCTTGTCGTCCGGCAGCTCAGGCAGATGCTCGGCAAGCGCTGCGACGAAGGCATCGTCGAATTCGAGCGGCAGCAGATCCGGATCGGGGAAATAGCGGTAGTCATGCGCATCTTCCTTGGTGCGCAGCGAACGCGTTTCGCCCTTGTTCGGATCGAACAGGCGGGTTTCCTGATCGATTTTTCCGCCATCTTCCAGGATGCCGATCTGGCGGCGCGCTTCATATTCGATCGCCTGACCGATGAAGCGGATGGAGTTGACGTTCTTGATTTCGCAGCGTGTGCCGAATTCGCCGCCCGGACGGCGCACGGAGACGTTCACGTCGGCGCGCATCGAGCCTTCGTCCATGTTGCCGTCGCAGGTGCCGAGATAGCGCACGATCGAGCGCAGCTTGGTCATATAGGCCTTCGCCTCGTCGGACGAGCGGATATCCGGCTTGGAAACGATTTCCATCAGCGCGACGCCGGAGCGGTTGAGGTCGACATAGGACATGGTGGCGTGCTGGTCGTGCAGCGACTTGCCAGCGTCCTGTTCCAGATGCAGGCGCTCGATGCCGATCTCGATGTCTTCAAACTGGCCCTGACGATCGGGTCCCAGCGAAATGACAATCTTGCCTTCACCGACGATCGGATCCTTGAACTGCGAGATCTGGTAGCCCTGCGGCAGGTCGGGATAGAAATAGTTCTTACGGTCGAAGATCGAGCGATTGTTGATCTGCGCCTTCAGGCCGAGGCCGGTGCGCACGGCCTGCCTGACGCATTCCTCGTTGATGACGGGCAGCATGCCGGGCATGGCGGCATCGACCAGCGAGACGTTGGAATTCTGCGGCTTGCCGAACTCGGTCGAGGCGCCGGAGAAGAGCTTGGAATTGCTCAGCACCTGGGCATGGACTTCCATGCCGATAACGATTTCCCAATCGCCGGTGGCACCGGGAATGAAGCGTTTCGGATCTGGCGTACGGACGTCGACAAGGGTCATTGGAAGCTCTTGAAATGCTGTTCTTCTGAACTTTGTGAGGTAGAGCAATTGGCGAGATGGCGCAAGGCTTTCGGCGTCACCGGCGCGCTATATGCCCGGTCCGTAAGCGTCGTCGCTCTCTTCAACCAGCCATTTCGAAAGCCCGACAGTCGGCACATCGCTGTCAAGCTTCGGGGAATAGACGATCGACAGCCAGTGTATCCCATAACCACGCGCCTTGAAGAAGGCGATGGCGTCGGTATTTCCAGCATGGCTCTGCAGCGAAATTTTTTCCAGCCCCTGCTCGCGCACATCCTGCTCGATCCGCGCCAGAAGCGCGGATCCAAGGCCGCGCCTTTCAAAATCAGGGTCGATCCAGAAATCCGAGATTGCCTCGTCGAGCGCCTCGCGAGCGGCCCATCCTACCGCTTCGCCATTCAGCTCGATGACCGTGATCGTCAGCCAGAGATTGCGGGTGAAATTCGAAAAGGCCTCGCTTGCGCCCTCCAGCAGCTCGCCCGTGCCACCAATCGCGCCCATGGCTTTCTGCCAGGAGCGCAGGCCTATACTCGCCAACACCTCGGTTTCACCCTCATGAGCATTCCGAATGTGGATCATCAACCCCTCGCCATTTCGGGTAGTAAAGCACCTGGACGCCGCTTTTTCCAGCGACGAGATTTCGGGGCCTGCTCATGGCGCCGACGATCGACATGGTTGAAGCTTGACTGTCAGGCGCAACCTGTTTTACACAGAGCGCCTCAACGGAGTTTTTATGTCCACCTTTTGTCTGTCCCGGTAAAGGCCTCGCTCGCAAGTCTTCTTGCGTGCCGGGCCTGAAAAAACGAAACCCCGACCTCCTCTAAGGGAAGCTTCGGATCGTTTTTGTGCGTCCTTTCGGACGCTATACGGAATCTGACAACAATGGACATTTCCCGCGCTGAACAGCGCATCCTGCACTTGCTCGCTCAAGGCGGGCGCATCGAAATCGAACGCAGCGACAACAAGAAGATCGAGACCGTCTTTTGCTACACGCGAGACGGCTGGGTCTATCCAGGCTTCGACATCGAGCTTTTCCGCCGGCTGAAACGCCTCAAGGCGATTAGATCAATCGACGGCCACCCCTACCGCATCAGCGACAAGGGATTGCGGCTGGTGCGATCGCAGCTGGACAACCGATAGCAAGACGTGAGAGCCGCCGATAAGGCGGCTCTCACCGATTGATACGGCTCAAACGATAAAGCCCTCTGGCGATCAGAATGTCCTGATGATTTCTGTCACCCGATCGCCCCTGCGATCGCTTTCCTGCTGCAACGTATCGCGCCTTTCGTTCATCGTGGCGATTTGATCCTCGCTATCCGCAAGCGCTTTCAAATAGCGCTTCTGCAGATCGCTTTTGTCCGGCACGGCGCCGAGATTGCGTCTTATCCGCTCCTGCTCATTGCCGGTTTTTTCGATTTCGCTATCGAGGCTCGCCAGTTCGTTCTGGACGGCAACCTGCCTTTTGCGCGCGTCGGCGAGACTCGTCAGCTTATCGGTGAGCGCCTTGTCATTGGTCGAGGCCGACCATCCGAGAAGCATGTCCGGCTCGACATCGACCAGGGCGTAGCTGTTGCTTTGCAGCTGTTCGTCGACCGCCGTCAGCACTTTCTCCGCGCCAGCCGGCACGACCGCCTTGAGCCGCTGGTGCGTTGCCGTCTTGCCGAAACTTTCGGCCGAAGAAAACGACCAGCCGTCCCTGATCGGGTGCTCGATGATGACGGTTCTTTCGCCGTCAAGCGCGCCCGACACCGTGTAAGTCGTCGTCTGGCGATATTTGACGGTGGCATTCATCACGCCATCGGCAACCTTCAGGGAAGCGATCTCCTCCTTTGGCGTCTGTTGTTCGCTGATCGATACCTTGCGATCGGTCGCGAAACTGGCGAGACGCGTATCGTCCTTCGGCAGCGCCGAGAGCTGGGAGTCGCCGATATAGCCGGCCTTGCTGTCGTATAATGTGAGGATTCCCGCCGGCATGCTCACCCCGGTGGTGTTCTTCAGCATGACTGCGGCGATGGGATTGCGCACGCTGCTGCCCGCCCGGTACATGTCCACCATATCGGCTTCAACACTCGCATCCATGATCGGCACCGACAAGGTGTCGCCATTGGCGAGATCGTACGTTCCCGGGAGTTCGAACGTCGCGGAGATATCGCTTTCCGTTGCGGCGGCTGGGTTTCCAGCAGCAACTTGCATGGGCTCTGCCGGCCGCGCCAATTCGTCGGTCGCAATGGTCGGCGCGTCCGCCATTGTCTTCGCCGCATACATCGCCCCCCCGGCTGGCGCAGGCATTGCCGCGCTCGAAGCCAGGCGCCGCCTGTTGGACAGATCGCCGCTATCGGGAGCGAGGACATTATTGGACGCCGTATTGACGGGCACCTCCTGCCTCTCCCTCCAATAGAGCTGATGCAGCCCCTGCCTCAACGTCACCGGCTCGGCCGAAGTCAGTGTCAGCTTGATGCTCTTCCAATCCTCGCCACTGGCATTTTCCAGCACCGTCCACGCCTGCAGGCGGGCCTTGTCTTTTCCGTCGATGACAACCTTATAGGCCGTCTTCCAGATAGGGGACGGCACGACATAGGTGAGGCCTATATCGCCGCTGTTCTTCGCCCCATTCACCCTGATATCGATGGCGCGGGTGCGGTCGTTCTTGCCTCGGGCGATGGCCGCCGTCGCCTTTGCGAGCTTTGCTCTTGTGTCTGGATCGTCAAACCGGACTGACGCATCGTCCCCGAGCACCAGCGTTTCCACCGCGCCATCCTTGTCGATGACCGTCAGCAGGTAAGCCGTTGCCTTGTCGTCGACCTTCCTCGCCTCGATCCCGAGAATGCTTCCGTCAACGGTCTTGCCATCGCTGGTGACCGATACTTTAGCGCCCTGCATCGACGTCAGAAGCGACGGCACGGACGAGAGCGCCTCCAGACTGAACGGCAGGCCTTTGAACGCCTCCCGCAAAGGCTGTGGCCCTGCGAGCGCCATGCCGGCCACCGAGCCGACGGATCCGTTCACCACCAGGCTCTTCAGGATGTCATCGACCTGATCGAGCGGCACCTCGATCCGTATGACGCCATCGCTATTGACATCAGCCGAACGAGACACCTGGGCCAGACCGCCCGAAGACAGGGTAATCGATCGAATGGCCCCGTTGTCAGCTGCCAGCGAAATCGCTGGGAAAGACGCGCCAAGGAGCAGGATCGCCGTAACTTGCTTGAGCATGAAGAGACCTTCCGATTCGGTTGCAGAGGACGAGACTAAGCGGCTCGCTGCAATTTATGATCGTATTTCGGTCTAAAATGTGATGGCGATTGGGCGGGATGTTGGCATCCGACGTGGGTGGACCCTCACGCCTGTTTGTTTCATCGATTAGTGATAAGCAGCCAATCAGGGAAACGCTTGCATCAACGGCAAACACGCTCCAGATGCACTTTCGTCAAACTGATCGAGAGCGCAGCGTCAAACTCGTCGCCTTGCCATACGATTTTGAAGCCGTGTTTCTGGTAAAGGCCGATTGCTGGTGCGTTGCTTGCGAGCGTGTCGATCTTTTGTGTTGCGATGCCTTCCAGCTCCATGCTGCCAACGACATGCTGCCAACGACATGCTGCAGAAGCCTGGAACCGATGCCCCTTCCTTGGAATGCAGGGGCCACCCACAAATCGGAAATATTATCGGGATGCTCCTCGCGGGCGATCCAGCCAACGATGCCGCCATCCACTTCGGCAACGATGACTTCGCCCTTCGCCGTTGCCGGATAAGAAAGGAAGGCACGGCGAGCGGCTTCGATGACGCCTTCGCTCTTAAATCTGACATCCAAGGCACCGCCGCTCAACCAGGCGGCAAAGCCGACCGCGCCGACCATATCATGATCGGCGGCGGTCATAGGCCTTAGAAGGACGCTGCCTACCACCACTTTGCTGGCGTGAACTTGCCAGCCGCCTGTTCGATGACGTGGGCGGTCTTGAAGAGGGTTTCTTCTTCGAACGGCTTGCCGATGAGCTGCAGGCCGAGCGGCAGGCCCTTCGAGTCGAGACCGGCGGGGACGGCGATGCCGGGCAAGCCGGCCATGTTGACCGTCACCGTGAAGATGTCGTTCAGGTACATCTTCACGGGATCAGAAGCCAGGTCCTCGTCAGCAACGCCGAAGGCCGAAGACGGCGTGGCGGGCGTGAGGATCGCATCGACGCCAGCGTTGAAGGCCAGTTCGAAGTCGCGCTTGATCAGCGTGCGAACCTTCTGGGCGCGCAGGTAGTAGGCGTCGTAATAGCCGGCGGACAGAACATAGGTGCCGATCATGATGCGGCGCTTCACTTCCTGGCCGAAGCCGGCGGCGCGCGTCTTCTCGTACATGTCGACGATATTGTTGCCGTCGACGCGCAGGCCGTAGCGAACGCCATCGTAGCGGGCAAGGTTCGAGGAGGCTTCGGCGGGGGCGACGATGTAATAGGCCGGCAGCGCGTATTTCGTGTGCGGCAGCGAGATATTGACGATCTCGGCACCGGCATCCTTCAACCAGGCAATGCCCTGCTGCCAGAGCGTCTCGATCTCTTCCGGCATGCCGTCGACGCGGTATTCGTTCGGAATACCGATCTTCATGCCCTTCAGCGACTGGCCGAGCGAGGCTTCATAATCCGGCACCGGCAGGTCGACCGAGGTCGTGTCCTTCGCGTCGACGCTTGCCATCGACTTCAGCAGGATGGCGGCATCGCGCACGTCGCGGGCGATCGGGCCGGCCTGGTCGAGCGACGAGGCGAAGGCAACGATGCCCCAACGCGAGCAGCGGCCGTAGGTCGGCTTGATGCCGACAGTGCCGGTGAAGGCGGCTGGCTGACGGATGGAGCCGCCGGTATCCGTAGCAGTCGCGCCGGCGCAGAGATGCGCGGCAACGGCAGCGGCCGAGCCGCCCGACGAGCCGCCGGGAACAAGCTGCTGGTTGGAGCCTTCGGAACGCCACGGGTTGATGACCGGGCCGTAATACGAGCTCTCGTTGGAGGAACCCATTGCGAACTCGTCCATGTTGAGCTTGCCCAGCATGACGGCGCCATCGTTCCACAGGTTCTGCGTGACGGTCGATTCATAGCGCGGCTTGAAGCCGTCAAGAATGTGGCTGCAGGCCTGGGTATGGATGCCTTCGGTGCCGAACAGATCCTTGATCCCGAGCGGAATACCTTCGAGCGCACCGGCGTTGCCGGCGGCAAGACGTGCATCCGAGGCCTTCGCCATCTCGCGCGCCTTGTCGGGCGTGACAGCGATATAGGCATTGATCTGACCGTTGGCCGCGTCGATCGCCGAGATATAGGCTTCGGTCAGTTCGGTGGCAGTGATCTGCTTGGCGCGCAGCTTGTCGCGGGCTTCGGCAATGGTCAGGCTGGTCAGTTCGCTCATTTTGTTTCGCTTCAGATCTGGAATTGGGCAACGGGTCGGAAAGGCTCCAAGGAACCGTTATTCGACGACTTTGGGCACCAGGAAGAAATTCTGATCGGTAATAGGCGCGTTGGCGACGATGTCGATGGCCTTGTTGCCGTCAGTCACCTCGTCGGTGCGCTTCTTCATCGCCATCGGCGTGACCGAGGTCATGGCTTCGACGCCATCGACATCCACTTCGGAGAGCTGCTCGACGAAGCCCAGAATGCCGTTCAGCTCACCCATCATCCGCTGCGCTTCGTCTTCATTGACGGCGATGCGGGCGAGATGGGCGACGCGTTTGACTGTGGCGAGGTCGACGGACATGGCATTCTCCGGATAGGATTTTTCTCACTCGCTATAAAGACCATGTCCGCCATACGCAACGGGTATCGTTAGGCAGAAACGCTCTCGCCAACCTTCGGCGCGGCAACTGCGGTCTTGGAGCCTTCCATACCGGCGACGAACTTTTCCGCAGTCTGTTCGATGAACGGGAAGCTGCCGTAGTGGCAGGGGATCGCCGTCTTGAAGTTGAAGAAACGCTGGCAGGCGAGTGCAGCGACGGCACCGCCCATGGTGAAGCGGTCGCCGACCGGCAGGATGCCGATATCGGGCTGATGCAGTTCATTGATGAGAGCCATATCCGAGAAGATGTCGGTATCGCCCATATGGAACAGCGTCGGCTCGTCGTCGAAATGCAGCATCAGGCCGTTCGGATTGCCGAGTGCGTGGGAAACGCCATCCTCGGTAATCTGGGCGGAGGAATGCAGCGCATTGGTGAAGGTGGCCGAGAAGCTGGCGAGCCCGACAGTGCCGCCGGTATTGCCCATTTCGAGCTTTTCGACGCCCTTTGTGCCGAGCCAGGATGCAAGGTCCGCATTGGCGAGAACGACCGCGCCGGTATCCTTGGCGATCTGCACCGCGTCGCCGACATGGTCGGCATGGCCGTGCGTCAGCAGGATATGGGTCACCCCTGCGGCCGCTTCCTTCATATTGAGGCCGGCTGCGGCAAAGGAAGGATTATAGGTGAAGAAAGGATCGATCAGTATTTTCGCCTTGGCCGTCTCGATACGAAAAGCGGCATGGCCGAGCCAGGTGATCTTCATTGGATTGCTCCTTAAAACTTGATTTGAAATGGAAGCCGGTGTCCGGAGCATTTCCGGCGGAAACGCTCCATCTCTTTGCTCTTCCGCATTTCCGCACGCAAAACCGCTATGCGCTTTTGCTGGAAATGCTCTAGGAGATATCCCAAACCACCGCAAAGAAAAGCGGCTTTTGCTTCAATTTGTTTTGACAGGAACGAGACCCCCGATGACGACGCTGACCATCGAAGACCTAGCCGTGATGCTCCTGCCCGGTCAGGCCGTTGCCGGGCTCGATCTCGGCACCAAGACGATCGGCCTTGCCATGTCCGATCTCGGGCGGCGCTTCGCGACGCCTCGCCCCGTCATCAAGCGGGTGAAGTTCACCCAGGACGCCGAAACATTGCTCGCCTTCGCCGAGAAGGAAAAGGTCGCCGCCTTCGTCATCGGGCTTCCAATCAATATGGATGGTTCGGCCGGGCCGCGCGTGCAGGCAACGCGCGCCTTCGTGCGCAGCATGTCGGAAAAGACCGCCCTGCCCTTCGTCTTCTGGGACGAGCGGCTATCGACAGTGGCGGCCGAACGGGCGCTGCTGGAAATGGACGTTTCGCGGGCCAAGCGCGCCGAACGCATCGACTCGGCGGCGGCGAGCTTCATTCTTCAGGGAGCGTTGGACAGGCTGTCGGCGCTGGGCAGAGCGACTTTGCTCGATCCCGACGCCTCCTGACGGTGCTTCCACCAAGCGATGATGGCGGCGCGGCGGCGAAATCCGAAGATCGCAAACACAAGCAGACTATCGAAGGCGATGGCACGGGCAACGAGCGGCGGGATGGTTTCCGGCGGCACTCCGAGAATCTTGCCGTAGATGTCGAAGACCAAATCGTGACCCTGCCGCGTCAGCATGAAGATGCCGAAGCTCATGTCGTAGTACGACAGATAATACCATGCCCCGAGAAATGAGACCGGGGCGGCCCAGCAAATCAACAACCACTTCATGCGGTACCTCTTCGACGCTGAAATTGCGTCGTGCCAGCCGAAAGGACGAGCCAGTTCGACAGCGCCATGGCGCTCAACACCATTGCGGGCAGCGTTATATCTAGTGCGAGCACGGCGAAGAACATCATCGCCGTAACCAGAAACACTAATTTTGCGGGTCTCGACCCCATGGCTGCACGCTTGATGGTTAACTATTCGTCTCTTTACACTGACGAGTTAACGACCGAGGCGCAACGTAAACCATTTGTTAAGGTTAACGGCGGAGCCGGCTTGTGGATATCCCTCCCCGGAGGCGGCGTCAGCCGTAGACGCCGCGCACGATCCGCTTCAGGGCGATGGCCGCCTTCTCCCAGTCCTTGCTGTTTTTCAACGCCAGACCAGCGCATTGCTCGCTGACGGCCGAGGCGAGCACGATGTGCTGAATAGCTGCGAAAATCATGGCATTGACCGCCTGAGCGTCGACGCCCTTCGGCGGCACCAGCGAGCCGCGCATGCGCTCGATCCAGCCGGCAAGCGCCTTGGAACGCGCTTCCGAGAGGCGGCGCACCTGCTCGCTGCTTTCCGAGACCTCCCAGGCGACAATACGGCGCATCAGCGGATCGGCGCGCAAGGCATCGAGAAACAGCATCGAAAGCCGTTCCATCAAGTCGCCATAGGTCAGCAGGAACATGCCGCCGGTATCGTCGGGAATACGATCCTTTACCCAGCTTCCGAGATCCGTACCAATCGCTTCCACAAGGCCATTGAGGCCGCCGTAATAGCGATAGATCAGCTGCTTGTCGCAGCCGGCGCCGCGTGCGACGGCGTTGATGCCGAAATTCTGGAACCCCTCCTCCGCGAGCAAGCGCTTGGCGGCGTCAAGGATCGCCTGCTCGGTCGCCGCGCGATTGCGCACGCGCTTCTCCACAACGGGCATTTCCAAAGGGATTTTAACGGCAGCGTTTGCAACGGCCATCGAATCGACTCCAATCTGTCACCGAGCGGTGAATAGCAAGCCGAGCCGCCTCAAACAACAAAGGCGCTGGAGTGCTTAGATGTGATAGACCGAGAATCCACAGATTAGAGAAACTGACCAAACCATACGGTCGTTTCGGAAGCCACTCCCGGCGGCAGCTCGACAGGCACGAAACCACGCGACGACCAGAAGCGGATGCCGCCATGATTGCTGGTATTGGCACCGAGGTGAATGCCTTTTACGCCGTTAGCGCGGGCGTTTTCCATCCAGCGATCCAGCAATGCCGTGCCCACGCCTTTGCCCTGCGCATGCGGCAGCAGATTCATATGTATATGGGCCGGATATCGCTCGACGAGGATCGCGGGCGTCTGCTTTGGATGATGAATAGCCGATATCCGCTGTTGATCCGCATCCCAGAGCGCCGGATCACCTGCCGGATCCTCGTAGCGCTGGCGCAATGCAGGCCACCATTCGCGCTCAAGCCGCTCATCGAAGGCGATGGTATCGAAAACGCCGGCGATATAGCCAAAAACACCCTGCTCGTCCTCGGCGACGAACATCAGACCGGGAAGAAGCGTCGCGTAGGGTGCGGAATAGATATGTCCGATCAAACGGCCGTCGCGATGAAGCGGCGTCGCGTCTTTGCCGGCATCGCCGGTCGAAAGCGAGATGGCATAGAGCTGGTCGATATCTTCGGGACGAACGTTTCGGATAGAAACCATGTTATGTCGCCGGCGGATAAAGAAGATCGACGATGTAGCTGGCATCGAAGCGTGCATCGAGCATGCCATAGGTCGCGCGCCAGCCGCCAGCCAATCGGGTTTCGATGAATGCGTCGGCGATCTTGCCGGCACCCAGCCGATAAAGCTCGGCGGCACCGGCTGCGAGCGCCATCTGCTCGACCAGCAGGCGGGCAGCGCCCTCATCCTGCTGGCAGAGCGCCATCGCGGCACGAAGGACCTCGATGGTCTTCTTGCCGGCCGGACCGAGATCGCGAGCAAGACCTGCAAAAACGGTCTCGAACAGATCCCTGCCCCGGTTCAACACGCGCAGCACGTCGAGCGCCATCACATTGCCGGAGCCTTCCCAGATCGCGTTGACGGGAGCCTCACGGTAGTGGCGGGCGATCGGACGCTCTTCGATATAGCCGCTGCCGCCAATGCATTCCATGGCTTCATAGATCAGCGCAGGCGCGATCTTGCAGCACCAGTACTTGGCGACCGGCGTCATGACCCGGGCATAGGCGGCGTCTTCGCTGCTGCCGCTCGCCTTGTCGAAAGCTTCGGCCAGGCGAAAGGCAAGCGCGGTTGCCGCCGCGACATCGAGCGCCATGTCGGCGAGCACGCGCGTCATGATCGGCTGGTTGACGAGCATCTTGCCAAAGACGCTGCGGCCGCGGGCATGATGGACAGCTTCGGCGAGCGACGCGCGCATGATACCGGCAGAGGCCAACGCGCAGTCGAGCCGCGTCAACGTCACCATATCCAGGATAGTGCGGATGCCGCCATCGGGCGCACCAAGCAGGAAACCGAAAGTATCGGTGAACTCGACTTCCGAGGAAGCATTCGACCGGTTGCCCAGCTTATCTTTCAGCCGCTGGAAATGCAGGCCATTGGCGGAGCCGTCTTCCAGCAGTCGCGGCACGAGGAAGCAACCCATGCCATCCTTGGTCTGGGCAAGCATGATGAAGGCGTCACTCATCGGCGCCGACATGAACCATTTGTGGCCCGACAGCCGGTAAATACCGTCGCTGACCTTGTCGGCACTCGTCCGGTTGGCGCGCACATCGGTGCCGCCCTGCTTTTCCGTCATGCCCATGCCGATGGTGACAGCAGTCTTCTGCATGGCAGGCTTGTTGGACGAATCGTACTTGCGCGAGAGGATCTTCGGCGCCCAATCCTTCTGCACGGCCGGCGAGGCCATCATCGCGGCCACCGAGGCGCTGGTCATGGTCAGCGGGCAAAGATGGCCGCATTCGAGCTGCGCCGTCAGATAGAAGCGCGCGGCGCGGACCTTGTGCGACTGCCCTTTCGCCTCAGGATCAGCCTGCGCATCCCAGATCGAGGAATGCAGGCCCGAGGCCATGGAGCGGCGCATCAGCGCGTGCCATGCGGGGTGGAATTCGACCACATCGAGACGTTCGCCACGCGGACCATGCGTGCGCAGTTGCGGCGCACCCTGGTTCGCCATACGCGCCAGTTCCTGCGCCTCGTGCGACGTGACGAAACGGCCGAGCTGCTCCAGGTCTTCGCGAATCGAGCGCGGCAGGCCGGAGGTCAGATCGACAATCAACGGATCGGAACGATAGGCATTGATACCGGACCAGAGGCTCGGCTGGTTCAGATCGGCAAATGGGTCGTCAGTCCGGGTCGGTTGGGTCATGTTTCGCTTTTAGAGCAAGAGGGTTGCAAAAGGAAACCGGAAGTTTTGTCTCCTAACAGCATAGCTGCTGTAGCGGGATTCGGGCGAAATTGCATGGGGAACAAGTAGGCACATCGCATGCGCGCGCTTGCCCCTTAGGCGCTGCCTCTCTATAGACCCCCTGACGACATTCAGAGGGCAGGTCCATGGTCTTCTTTCCCCACCGCCACCTCATTGGCATCAAAGGGCTCACCGAGCAGGATATAACCTATCTGCTCGACAAGGCGGACGAGGCGGTCAAGATTAGCCGCCAGCGCGAGAAGAAAACGTCGACGCTTCGTGGCCTCACGCAAATCAATCTCTTTTTCGAAGCATCGACGCGCACCCAAGCCTCCTTCGAGCTGGCCGGCAAAAGGCTTGGCGCCGACGTGATGAACATGTCGGTCGGCAACTCCTCCGTCAAAAAGGGCGAGACGCTGATCGACACCGCGATGACGCTGAATGCCATGCGGCCCGACGTGCTCGTTATTCGCCATTCGAGCGCCGGCGCCGCCGCGCTGCTGGCGCAGAAGGTTTCCTGCTCCGTCGTCAATGCCGGCGATGGCCAGCACGAGCATCCGACCCAGGCTCTCCTCGATGCGCTGACGATCCGCCGCGCCAAGGGCAAGCTTTCCCGTATAATCGTCGCGATCTGCGGTGACGTGCTGCATTCGCGCGTTGCCCGCTCCAACATCCTGCTTCTCAACGCCATGGGAGCCCGCGTCCGCGTCGTCGCGCCCGCCACGCTGCTGCCGGCCGGCATTGCCGACATGGGCGTCGAAGTCTTTCATTCGATGAAGGAAGGACTGAAGGACGCCGACGTTGTCATGATGCTGCGGCTGCAGCGCGAGCGCATGTCCGGTGCTTTCGTACCTTCGGTGCGCGAATACTATCACTTTTACGGTCTGGACGCAGAAACACTGAAGGTTGCCAAGGAAGATGCGCTCGTCATGCATCCCGGCCCGATGAACCGCGGGGTGGAAATCGCCTCCGAAGTCGCTGACGGGCCGCAAAGCGTCATCGCCGAGCAGGTGGAGATGGGTGTTGCCGTACGCATGGCCGTGATGGAAACCCTGCTCGTTTCACAGAACCAAGGGCCTCGCACCGAGGGAGTGGACGCATGAGCAACTCGATCGTCCTCCAGAACGTCCGCATCATCGACCCCTCGCGCAATCTCGATGAGATCGGCACGATCGTCGTCGAAGACGGCGTGATCGTCGCCTCCGGCAAGGATGCAAAAAACCATGGGGTTCCCAAGGGCGCTTCCATTCGCGACTGCAACGGCCTCGTCGCCATTCCCGGCTTGGTCGATGCGCGCGTGCATGTCGGCGAGCCGGGCGGCGAACATCGCGAAACCATCGCTTCCGCGAGCCGCGCGGCAGCGGCGGGCGGCGTGACCTCCTTCATCATGATGCCGGACACCGACCCGGTCATCGACGATATCGCCCTTGTCGAGTTCGTCCGGAAAACGGCGCGTGACACGGCCGTCGTCAATGTCTATCCGGCCGCGGCCCTGACCAAGGGTCTTGCCGGCGAGGAAATGACGGAGATCGGCTTGTTGCGAGAGGCCGGCGCCGTTGTATTCACCGACGCCCATTCCGCCGTCTACGACACGCAGGTCCTGCGGCGACTGATGACCTATGCGCGCGAATTCGGTGCAGTCATCTCCTGCGAGACGCGCGACAGATATCTCGGCGCAAACGGCGTGATGCATGAGGGCCTGCTTGCAAGCTGGCTCGGGCTCTCGGGCATTCCGAAGGAAGCAGAGCTGATCCCGCTGGAGCGCGACCTGCGCATCGCGGGGCTGACACGTAGTCACTATCACGCAGCCATGATCTCCGTGTCGGAATCGGCCGAAGCCATCCGCCTCGCTCGCGCACGCGGCGTAAAGGTTACCTGCGGCATTTCGATCAACAATCTCGCGCTCAACGAGAACGACATCGGCGAGTATCGGACCTTCTTCAAGCTCTATCCGCCGCTGCGCTCCGAGGATGACCGCATGGGCATGATCGAAGCGCTGGCGGATGGCACGATCGACATCATCGTTTCCTCGCACGACCCACAGGATGTGGACACGAAACGCCTGCCATTCGGCGAAGCAGAGGATGGCGCCGTCGGGCTCGAGACGCTGCTTCCCGCCGCGCTCAGGCTCTACCATAGCGGCCAGGTGAGCCTGATGCGGCTCGTCGATGCGCTGTCGACACGGCCGGCGCAGATCTTCGGGCTCGACGCCGGCACGCTGAAGCCCGGCGCCAAGGCCGATATTGCACTTGTCGATCTCGACGAGCCTTGGCTTGTCGCAAAAGACATGCTTCTGTCGCGCTCGAAGAATACACCCTTTGAAGATGCGAGAATGAGCGGCCGCGCTATTGCAACCTATGTCGCCGGCAAGCTGGTTCACAGCCTCTAGGACAGGCCCGAAGTTTACGGAGAATAAGACGTGATGGCGGACTTCTGGACTTGGCAGCTTTCCCCTCAGACCGCGCTTGCCGCCCTCGTCATCGGCTACCTGCTCGGCTCGATCCCCTTTGGCCTGTTGCTGACGCGCATGGCCGGACTGGGAGATGTGCGCAATATCGGCTCCGGCAATATTGGCGCGACCAATGTTCTGCGCACAGGCAACAAGGGTCTCGCTGCGGCGACACTGCTGCTTGACGCCTTCAAGGGCACGGCTGCCGTCCTGATCGTCGCACACTTCTTTGGCGAGGATGCCGGTGTACTGGCCGGCTTTGCCGCCTTCATCGGCCATATCTTCCCGGTCTGGATCGGCTTCAAGGGCGGTAAGGGCGTGGCAACCTATCTCGGCATTCTGCTTGGCCTGGCGCCGCTGATGGCTCTGATCTTCGCCATCATCTGGCTGGTCATCGCCTTCACCACCCGCTACTCCTCGCTTTCCGCGCTGGTTGCAACCCTTGTCATCCCGGTTGTATTGTGGATATTGGGCGTCGACAAGATCGCCGCCGCCATGGCGCTGATGACCATAATTTCCTGGTACAAGCACAGGGCCAACATTGCCCGCCTCACCACCGGGACGGAAAGCAAGATCGGAGCAAAGGGGTAATGGACGCAGGCAGCGCAAGACGGACCGGAGTTGCGCTGACCGAAAAACAAAGGATCGCCTGGCTCAGGCTCATCCGTTCCGACAATGTCGGCCCGTCCACCTTTCGCGACCTTATCAATCATTACGGCTCAGCTGAGGCAGCACTTGCCATGCTGCCGGAACTTTCGCAGCGGGGTGGCTCGACGCGTGCCGTCCGTATTGCCGACGAGCGCGACGCCGTGCGGGAGCTTGAAGCGGTGCATCGCTTCGGCGCGCGCTTTGTCGGCATCGGCGAACCGGACTACCCTCCTGCCCTGCGTGAAATCGACGGAGCGCCGCCGCTTCTTGCGGTCAAGGGTAACATATCAACAGCGACGCGGCCTGCGATCGGTGTGGTCGGCTCAAGAAACTCTTCGATCAGCGGCGCCAAATTCACTGCGATGATTGCACGCACCTGCGGCGAGGCTGGCTACGCCGTGGTCTCCGGCCTGGCACGCGGCATCGACACAGCGGCTCATCGCGCCAGCCTTGCGACCGGCACCATCGCCGCCATGGCGGGCGGATTGGACCAGCCCTACCCGCCCGAGAATATCGGGCTGCTCAACGACATCTGGGATGGCAACGGCCTTGCTGTCAGCGAAATGCCGTTCGGCTGGGAGCCGCGGGCTCGTGATTTCCCGCGCCGCAATCGCCTCATTGCAGGCATCTCGCTCGGCATCGTCGTCGTCGAAGCGGCAACGCGCTCCGGCTCGCTGATCACGGCGCGGCTTGCCGGCGAATTCGGCAGGCTCGTCTTTGCCGTTCCCGGCTCGCCGCTCGATCCGCGCTGCGAAGGGACGAACGGACTGCTGAAAGACGGCGCGATGATCGTAACGAGGCCAGACGATATCGTCGAAGCCCTGCGACCGATGGCGGAGCCAGATCTCTTTCGCCCCCGCCCTCCGGAAGCGCCGGCCGAGCGAAGCAAACCGCTCTCCATGCCGCCGGACGATGCCGAGCGGGATCACATCGTCGATGCGCTCGGGCCGACACCGGTCGAGATTGACGATATCGTCCGTCACACCGGCCTGCCGATATCGGTCGTTCATTCCGTCCTTCTCGAATTGGACATGGCCGGCCGGCTGCATCGCCATCCCGGCGGGCTGGTGTCGATCTCCATGCTGGATTGAAAACTGTGACACGCATACCAATTCTAAGCTTTGCATCGCCGCGTCGATGGCAAAAATTGCCTTCGCCTCTTGACCGCGGCGAATTCCCTGTCCATGTCGGAGAGCCGAGAAGACGGAAAAACCCGGTTTCTTCCGCGCCTTGCTTAGGCACGACCTCTTATTCAGAGACTTAATGATGAACGTAGTAGTGGTGGAATCGCCTGCCAAGGCCAAGACAATCAACAAATATCTGGGACCCGGATATAAGGTTCTTGCTTCCTTCGGCCATGTGCGTGACCTGCCCGCCAAAGACGGTTCGGTGCTGCCGGATCAGGATTTCGAAATGCTTTGGGAGGTCGATGGCGCTTCGCAAAAGCGCATGAAGGACATCGCCGACGCGGTGAAATCTTCCGACGCTCTGTTCCTCGCGACCGACCCGGATCGCGAAGGTGAAGCGATCTCCTGGCATGTGCTCGACCTCCTTAACAAGAAGCGTGTCATCAATGGCAAGCCGGTTAAGCGCGTCGTCTTCAACGCCATCACCAAGAAGGCCGTGCTCGACGCTATGGCCGATCCGCGCGACATCGATGTGCCGCTGGTCGATGCTTATCTCGCTCGACGCGCCCTCGACTATCTCGTTGGCTTCAATCTGTCGCCGGTGCTGTGGCGCAAGCTGCCAGGCGCCCGCTCGGCCGGTCGCGTGCAGTCCGTCGCACTTCGCCTCGTCTGCGACCGCGAATCCGAGATCGAGCGCTTCATTTCCGAGGAATACTGGAACCTTTCGGCTGTTCTGAAGACGCCGCGCGGCGATGAATTCGAGGCCCGCCTGGTCGCTGCCGACGGCAAACGCCTGCAGCCACGTGCAATCGGCAACGGCGAAGAGGCCGGCAAGCTGAAGGCACTCCTCGAAGGCGCTACCTATGTCGTCGACAGCGTCGAGGCAAAGCCGGTCAAGCGTAACCCGGCACCGCCCTTCACGACGTCGACGCTGCAGCAGGCCGCTTCTTCGAAGCTCGGCTTCTCGGCCTCACGCACCATGCAGGTCGCGCAAAAGCTCTATGAAGGCGTCGATATCGGCGGCGAAACGGTCGGTCTCATTACCTATATGCGTACCGACGGTGTTCAGATGGCGCCGGAAGCGATCGAGGCGGCACGGCACGCCATCGCCGATCAATTCGGCAACCGCTACCTGCCAGAGAAGGCACGCTTCTACTCGACCAAGGCGAAGAACGCCCAGGAAGCGCACGAAGCCATTCGACCGACTGATTTCGACCGCACGCCGGACCGCGTCCGCAAGTTCCTCGATGCCGACCAACTGCGGCTTTACGACCTGATCTGGAAGCGCGGCATCGCCAGCCAGATGGCATCGGCCGAGATCGAGCGTACCACTGTCGAAATCCTTGCCGACAATGCCGGCAAGAAGGCCGGCTTGCGCGCCGTCGGCTCCGTGATCCGCTTCGACGGGTTTATCGCCGCCTATACCGACCAGAAGGAAGATGGCGAGCAGAGCGACGATGCCGACGACGAAGACGGCCGTCTGCCGGAGATCAATGCCCGCGAAAACCTCGCCAAGCAGAAGATCAACTCGACACAGCATTTCACCGAGCCGCCGCCGCGCTATTCGGAAGCATCGCTGATCAAGAAGATGGAAGAGCTCGGCATCGGCCGTCCCTCGACCTATGCCGCGACGCTCGCGACATTGCGCGACCGCGACTATGTGACGATCGACAAACGCAAGCTGCTGCCACAGGCCAAGGGCCGGTTGGTCACGGCCTTCCTCGAAAGCTTCTTCACCAAATACGTCGAATACGATTTCACCGCCGAACTGGAAGAGAAGCTCGACCGCATTTCCGCCGGCGAATTGAACTGGAAGGACGTGCTCCGCGACTTCTGGACCAATTTCTTCGCGCAGATCGAGGACACCAAGGAACTGCGCGTCACGAACGTGCTTGACGCGCTGAACGAAGCGCTGGCGCCGCTGGTCTTCCCGAAGCGTGAAGACGGCAGCGATCCGCGCATCTGCCAGGTCTGCGGCACCGGCAACCTG